>NZ_CBDRFA010000027.1:0-85917 GCF_965343085.1 Nocardiopsis synnemataformans
AGGCCGACCGCTACCCATCGCAGCGTGAGGGCACTCAGGCGAACGTTTCCGGCCACGGCACTAGGCGCAAGCACACGATGTGTGTAGCCGCCGACCAGTGATGAAGTTAGGAACCGGACACAAGACTACATAGGGCCTCTTGGCCGAAACCGGACACCAAGAAACACTCGGTGACCGCCCGAAACTAGGCTTCCTGAGTAAAAAAATCTGATACCTATAGAGGCATGAGTAGCGCCAGCCATCCCGAGCGGGTCAACCGTGGTGGGCGTCCGCGCATCTACACCGACGAGACTCGTCCGCGGCAGTTCACGCTGTACGTAGACCGCGATCTTGCGAACGGCCTGGAAGCGATCCTGAAGAAGCACGGGGACAAGCTTCCCAAGTTCGTCGGGGAAGTCGCCAACGGTGCCCTGCGCGAGGCCCTAGAACGCCTTGCCGGCCCTGACACTCGTCCTGCTAGCAAGACGACCCATCAAGGAGCTGCTTAGAGATACGTGTGAGGCCCGGTCGGAGACCGGGCCTCGTCGGAAGATTATTGGGGACCGCATCGCCTGCCAAAGCCAGCGATCCCTGACCTAACAACACAACTTCACATGTGTGAACGGTTTGGGACCGTTCACTAGCACAGTCCGGTTTTGCCGACCGGCACTGCACCTAGGTAGTCCGTTTGCCGCGGACCACCTCACCTGCCGAAAAGCCGTCCCTCACCGGGCGGGGCCTTCGGCATGTTCGAGCAAACCCATTACCCGATGGAGCCCATCATACATGACGGCCCCGGGTCTGGCCCAGTATGCCCAAAAACCGAGCAGAAACGCGCTGTACAGCGGCGTACGCGCGTCCCGCGGCCGACCCTGTCCCTTGATCCAGCTGTCCGCGCTCAACAGGTATGGGAGGAGTTCACCCGCTGGCACACACCGCGCGGCCGCGTACGGTGCGACGTGCTCAACGAGGATGGCACGTGGGCGCACCGTTACGACGACGAAGTACCTGTCACCGCGCACCCGCCTCAGGCCCCGTTTGCGGTCTACCTCGCCAACGAACACGGCCAGTTCCAGTTCATCGTGTTCGATCTGGACACCAAGAGAGCTGAGAACGGCGCAGAACAGGTACGTCAGGACGCGACGTACCTTGCCAAGCAGCTGGATACTGCTGGACTCGCATACTTAGTGATCGCCTCAGGCTCTCCAAATGGACTCCACCTGTGGGTACCGGTCAACGATGCGCGCGCAGCCGGGGCCCCCGCATCCCTCGTGGCACGGATCGCATACGCGGCCGCCCACAAGTGCCCAACTGTCGACAAGAGCCCGCTACTCAACCCAAGGACAGGGTGTGTACGCCCTCCCGGCGCGCCACACCGCGCCGGCGGGTATTCCCAACTACTCACGCCCCATGATCCAGTTGTGGCCTCAGCCTACGCCGACGCGACCGCCAACACCCTAAAGCGCCTGGAGAAGCTCGCAGAGTTGCTCGGCCATGGGCTTAACCACGAGCATCCGGATACCACGGTTGATACAGACCGCATCGTCGATACCACAGCGGCACGGTTGGTCGGTCGGCCCCGCCCCATGCCAACAGCCATCGCAGAGCTACTGGCTCAGCCTCCCCAATCAGACGCCTCAGCACACCTGGCCCGGATCCTCACAGGGCTGGCCTTGGCCCGGTGGTCACTGGCAGAGGTCCTTCAGGAGTTCTGCACCCGCCCACACGCACCTGGCTGGGAACACATACGCACCCAAGCCACAGACTTCGGGCGTCGGCGCCGAAGCCCCGCCACCCAACGCGCCATACTCGAGCGACAGTGGCACCGCCAAGTTGCCTACGCTGCACGTCTACCGCGAAGGAAACGACATACCCAGGACACCCCACAGGTCCGAGCACTAGTTGAAACAGTGTGGAGCATCGAGCAGGTGAGCGCCACCATCGCCCCATTCGGGCACTGGTGGCGAACCCAATCCGGTGCCAGCGATCGCAGGGCCATCCACTATGTAGCTCAGATGGCCCTGGAGGGGCTCACGGACACCGTTGAGGTCGACGGTCGACGCCTAGCCGACGCAACCGGTATGGCACACTCCACCGCAGCTCGTGCACTTGCCCGCTTGGTGCTGGATGGCCGTCTCATCCTCGTCGAGGAGGGTGAAGGCCGCCGCGCTCACACTTACCGTCTACTCCCGTCTTTCGAATGGCCAGTGCAGCAGGTACGCGAGATGCCCACCACACAGGGTGGGACACAAGCGACCCCGCGCCTTGCGGATAGGTCCCTGGTGCCGTCTAGGGAGCAGTTGCTTGCTCGCATGCGGGAACGCTCCGAGCACGCTGCACACGACGTCTGGGCGTCTCTTCGTTCCGGGGGGTCCAGCGGTCTAGGTCGGCATGTTGAAATCACTGCTTTTGCTTTGAAGCAGGGACAACAACAGAACCACCCTTACGGCGTAGATTTTTTAGTTCAGCGGACTGGTTACTCCAGGAGAACTATCGTCTGTCACCTGCACATCCTCACGTCCTTCGGCCTCGTGTCCAAAGTCCAGACCGCTCGGCCTCCACGCATACACCCCGAGCTTTACCACCGTGTTGCTCGGATCCTGGGCGTAGCTGGCACACGAGCACGCCGTATGGCTGGCTACGAGGTTGAACGGCGTGTATGGGCTTGGTGGGTGAGCGAGGTTCAGAGACTGCGAGCCCCTCGAAAGGTGGTAGGGCAGCCGCCCACCAGATGGTCCAAGAAACCCTATCCCCGGACCAGAAACGGCCGTCCTGATCATGCTGCTGCCCGTAGTCAGGCCTTAACCACAGTATGAAGCGCTGGAGCACTGCTGCCTCAGCGCTTTGGAGTCCGCTACTGGCACCTCTGAGGACGTTGCCTAGGGGGCTAGCGGATGTCCGGGCGGGGTTCCGGCGCGTGGGAGGGATCATCCCGGACGTCCTATCCGCGCCGGGTTCCCGCCCGGTACGGGGGGTCCCGGGGGCGCGAGCCCCCGGGTACCACCAGTCGCTCACCGGTCGTCAGCCAGGGGAGTGCTCAGTTTTGTGTCCGGTCTGATCCAAACTGCAGCGGCGTACCTGGTTGTGCACCATCTCCGAGTTGCCCTACATGCAGGGCTTCTCTGTGCACTGTGGTCTGTGCTGAGTGGGAGCTCGGAGGAGTGTTGTGGGAGAGCTGCTCCTTCTGTTCTAAGAGGAAACCTGGGCGATTGGGCCTCTGACCTGCGCTTATGCGAAGAGTAACGTAGTGCTGACGCTACATTACTCAGCAGTAATGTAGTGCTGACACTGCTTAGCTCCCCCTGAAGAGGTAGGTCGGCCGAACGTAGCGCCAGCACTACGTTCAACACGCCAATGTGGTGCTGATGCCACACTTGAGTGCACTACTGGTGCACTATTTGGTCTAGAGTGGTCCTCACGGCCACTTCCGCCACCTACCTGGAATGAGGTCCGTGTGGGCAGACACGCACGCCGGGCTCGTCCCCCCGAAATCCCTGACACGTCCACCACCGATCACACAGTGCAACCGCTCAAGCTCGGCAGAGGCGACAGGGTCGTTGTCGAACGCAGACAGCGTCCCGCGAACTACGACTTCGTCGGCGGAGCCTTCCAACAGGTCAGCCGGAGTCTGTTCACGATCGTTAAGCACTTCGATCTTGGGCGTCGGGAGATTTTGATCCTGTTGCTCTTGGGCTTGGAGCAGGAGCATGGCACGGGTCAGGTCCGCATGACTCAGGGCCAGATGGCCCAAAAGCTAGAGATCCACCGCACGGACGTGTCGGCCCTCCTGAGTAACTTGCGCGACATCGGGCTGGTGATGCAGGTCAAACGGGGGGTCTATCAGTTGCATCCGCGTGTTTTTTTCGCTGGGTCTAGCGACCAGCAGGCCGAGGTGTTGGCGGATCTGCCCCCGGACGTGGTCGCTTTTGAGGTACCGATGGGCAGGCAGAAGGAGGCGTGATGGATCCCACTGAGGTCCTACTCGACGACGTAGTCGTCAACACCAACGCACTGGTCTTGAGGCACATCGCCTCTCTGGACCTGTCCGGGGTGGAACTGCGCATTCTCTTGTGGCTTATGTCTTCCATGAACGCCGATGGCACCGTCCTCGCCACACGCGAAGACATCGCCAGCCTCTTCGATGTCGGTGACACCTACGTCAGCAAGGTCACCACTAAGCTCAAGAATCATGGGCTGGCCTGGCGTGAAGATCACCAGCACATCCGGGTTAACCCTCACTTTGCGGGCCGCGGCTCACACGAGGCTTGGCTGCGCACAGCCGATGCGCTGCCTGCAGATGCACCCCAGATCATGGTCAAAAGCGACCTTCTCTCTACCACTCAGCCACAGTCCAGGCCGTCCAAACCTGCTCGGCGTAAGCGCCATCTACGTGTTGTCCGGCCCACATGAGGCGGTTCCCGGACAGGCTCTGCGGCTTGTGATGAGTTCGCAGGGCCTATCCGGGGTGCTTGAGCGGCAGACCTGCCACTTCGGGGAGTTGTGTGCTCGGTAGCCCAAATCACGGTGCTCGGTTTAACGCGTTGTCCACTCCGATCGGAGCCGTCACCTGAGTCGATTCCATCGGTGGCACCCGCTCAACACCAGTTCGGCTTCGGCCAGGGCCTCCATGGCGGCGTCGCACTCGTCCAGGCCGAACACGTCCAGGGCGTTGGCGTAGTGCAGGGCCGTCCACAGCGCCTGGGCCGGGACCAGCCACGTGTGGGCGTCGGGGTCCTGGCCGTGCAGGGCGTCGGCCAGCTCTTGGAGGGCGGCCGGGAGGGACGGTGGGGTGGGGTCGGTGCGGGCGAGGGTGTCCAGCAGGGCGCTCAGGTGGCGGGGGTCGACGGCGACGGTCTCGGCGAACACGTCGATTCTCTTTCGTTCAGGGGGTGGGGTCTCAGATGCTGATCATGAGCCGGTGGCCGGTGGGGAGCACGCCTTCGGCGCGGTAGCCCGACCACCCGTGAGGAGCCGGGACGGTCATCACCGCGTGCTCGGCCAGCACCGCCTCCAGGTCCCTCTCGTGCACCCGCACCAGCGTCCACAGCCCGGCGCCGTCCTCGGTCTCCTCCATCACGTCCAGCTCCCGCACGCTGGTGTCGAGCGCGGCCGCCCAGTCGAGAAGGTCGCGCAGGAGCGCGGCGTGCGCTGCGGTGGACGCATCCGGGTGGCGCAGCACCTTCCCGTCGGCGCCGAGCCCGGGCGCGGACATCACCTCCACGCGGATCCCGTCCACGGTGCCCTTGGTGCTCCGTCCATCGGCGAGGCCGAGCCGCTGGGCCGACCACCGGTGAGCGCGGGCGATGGCGTGCACCAGGGCGTGCTGGTCCTCGGTGGGCAGGTTCGTGGTCGGGCTGAGGGTCACCGGCGGCATGAGGCCGGCGCCCGGCGTCATGGCCACGGTCAGCGGCGGGAGGTGCCCGGCGACCTCCAGAACATGGGCGGCGGCGAGCAGGCGGGGCAGCGGGTGGGGGGTCACGGGCTCTCCGTCAGTTCGGTGTGGCGGCCGCCGGACAGCTCGGGCACGTGCTTGTACAGGGTTGACCTGCTGACGCCGAGCAGGCGGGCGATGGAGGCCACGCTGTTGTCGGGGCGCTCCAGGAGGTCGCGGGCGTGGCGGATCTGTTCCGGGGTCATCGCGGGGGCCGTCCCAGGCGTTTGCCCGCGGCGCGGGCGGCGTCCAGGCCCTCGCGGGTGCCTTCCACGATGAGTTCGCGGATGAACTCGGCCAGGGCGGGGACGACGAGGGTGTCACCGGGACGCAGGTAGGCCAGGCACGCTTTCAGCTCGGGGCGCTGGGCGTTCTTGCCGGACTTCTTGTCGGCGAAGGCCTTGGCGCACCCAGCGGCCGCCAGAGCGCGGAACTGGCGGTCGAGCTTCTGCTCGCGGGTGGAGACGCGGGCGTAGCCGATGAGCGCCCCGCTACTGGAGGTCGGCGCGGGGGCGAGGGGGTCGTCGGGGGGTGCGAGGGCAGTGTCCGTCCCCCAGGTGTACGAAGAACGGTGCCTTCGGAGTAGATGAACACCGGAAGTTTCCAACGCGGCGTGCGCCCCCGGTGATGCTGGAGCGGACCCGTTCGCGTTCAGGAGGCCGATGATGTCCGAGTCCGACGATCCTGGTCCGGTCGTCCGCCAGCTCGTCCATGCCGCGCAGGATCTGGAGATGGCCGCGGGCTTCGCTCAAGCCGGAGGCGGCGAGAACAGTGCGGCCTTCGCCTTGCTGGCGACCGCCGGGCCTGGATCGCGGAGTTGGAGCGCAGCCGCGCTGAGCGAGTGCACATCAGTCAGGTCTACACCGGCCTGGGCACGCTCACCGAGCTGGTCGCCCTGGTGGCCTCGGCCCCAGCGGGTATCGACCTGGGGCCCCAGGCGTGGAATCCCACCCCCGCCGAACAGCAGGAGTGGGAAGCGATCGAGCAGACGGTGTTCGACTTCTACGAGGCATTGGAGACGCTCAAAGAGCGGGCCGAGGAGGCAGCCGAGGCGCTGCGCTCCCGCGAGCCCTGAAACGCCTGACCGGTCGGGATCACCTGCTGGTGTGACCGTCCCCGCGGAGGTAGAGGGCAAAGCACACCCGTGGCCCCTCGGGCGGCTTGCCCTGGAGGATGTGGCGGGCCGCCACGATCTCCCACTCCCGCATCCCGTTCTTCAGGTGCGGGCCGTACAGGGCCCGCAGCGGCACGTCGTCGCCCACCCCAGCGAGCAGGGCACGCATCTGCCCGGCGGTCATCGGTTCCTCGGAGGGCTCGGTGTAGTCGTCGTCGACCAGGTCGGGGAACGCCTGGGCGCTCATGGCGGCCTGGGCGTTGCCGCACGGGGTGCAGAACAGCATCCCGCTGACCACGGGGGTGGTGCGGCAACCGATGCACACCGCGCCGCCGCACCCGTGGCAGATGAAGGAGTGCGAGTCGACGTCGGAGCTGACGCCGCGGGCGTCCTTGATGGCGACGCACCCGGTGCGGCAGCGGCGCACGCCGGTTCGGGCGTCCTGCGCGGCGACCTGATCCGGGGGGTCCTCGGCGGTGGGTTCGGGCGGGGTGCCCCAGGTGCGGGTCACTGGTCGAAGTCCTCCCACTCGGCGATGCGGCGCTCCAACGGCAGCACCGGACCCTCGTGCGGGAGCCCGCCCGGGTGCCCGCACGCGTTGCGGGCGCACTCGCCCCGGCAGGCGGCGAGCTGGCCGCCGTTGTAGTGGCCGACCACCACCTGGGTCTGGGCATCGGTGGTGCGCAGGTCCGCCTCGCAGCTCACACACTCCAGGGTGAAGAGCACCTCGTCGCTGAAGCGCCGGCGCCTGGTCGGTTTGCCGGAGCTGAGCGCCTCGTCGGTGTAGTGCTGGGACATGGGTTCCTTCGCGTGTAGGGGTCCGGTCCGCCCGTCAGGCGGCCAGGTCCAGGACGGTGAAGTCGATCTCGGCCAGGGCGGCCTCGAAGGCCTCCGGTTCGATCCCGAGTTCGTCGGTGGCGTAGGCGCCGAACCGGCGGATGTGGGCGCGCAGGTAGGGGGAGAGCCCGGCCAGGTCCTCGGCGGTGATGGTCCACCCCTCGGCGACCAGGGTGCGCACCACGTCGGCGATGTCCAGGGCATTGTGGAAGATGACCAGGTTGGCCCACAGGGTGTTGAGCTTGATGAGCTTCTCCTGCTGGTCAGCACGCCCGACCGAAGGGCCCACCAGGCAGGAGATCCCGTGACGACCGCAGCTGGGGATCGTAAACCTATCGCGCACGAAGTTCTCGATAACCCCTTCTCAACAGGGCTTTCTCGTTACCGTTTCAACCGATGAAGGATTCCTTCGGTTGATGTAAGCGATGGAGAGTGAGAACGGATGAGCCGAGACGCACCCGCGCCGGAGGCGCGGGCCTACACCTGGTGGACGGGCTGTCCCTGTTGCGCCCCGAGAAGCAGGTCTTCGAGGCGATGGTGGAGGGCTGGTGCAACTAGCGGTTCGCCCGCAACCTCGCCTTCTCCACCATCGATGGCCGCCAGAAGGCGGCGAAGGCGTTCACCCGCCATGCCGATACCTTCCCCTGGACCTGGTCGGCTCAGAGGCTCGACGAATGGCTCGGCGACCTGCGGGCCCTGCGCAACCTGAACCGCTCCATCCTGCGCGGCTACTCCGAAGCCGTCCGCTCGTTCTGCGCCTACCTGACCGACCCCGCCTACGGCTGGCCCACCGAGTGCGAGATGCGGTTCGGCACCCACCCGATCCAGATCGCCCACGAGTGGAACACCGCCGTCCACCTGCAAGAAAACGAGTCCGACCCGGCCAAGCGCGCCTTCACCCACGCCGAGCTGGTGACGTTCTTCGACCACGCCGACGACCAGGTCGACCGCATCCCCGGCCACGGCCGCAAAGGGTGGCTGCCCGCCTTCCGCGACGCCACCCTGTTCAAGACCGCCTACGCCTTCGGCCTGCGCTGCAACGAGACCCGCATGCTCGACCTGGTCGACTTCTCCCGCAACCCCCACGCCCCGGCCTTCGGTGACTTCGGCGTCTGCCAGGTGCGCCACGGCAAGGCCAAGAAGGGCTCCCCGCCCAAACGCCGCAGCGTCCTGACCGTCAGCCCCCGCCATGGAACCGGCGGGATGGACCGGATCGCGGACGTCCTTCAGCAGGGGACCCATGAGGTCCGCCCGGCCTTACGCCGCCTCGCCCGCGCGCTACACCTGCGTCTCCTCCGACTTTCGCATCCGCACCCTGCTCAAGGCCCTGGACCAGACAGACCACCCGCGCCGCCCTCAACGGCATTGGGAAGATCTGCTGCGCCGGGCGGCCGAGGACGAGGAGTTGGACCTGCTGGACCAGGGTGGTCGTGGTGCTGGCGCTGCTTTTCGCCCAACCCTTCAGCCGGATCTGTCAGCTGACCCTGGACGACCTGGTCGAGGAGGATGGGCGGCTCAGCATCCGGTTCGGTGACCCGCCGACCCCGGTCCCCGAACCGTTCGCCGAGCTGCTTCGGGCCTTCGCAGCCCGACGACCGAACCTGACCACTGCGACCAACCCCGGGGCGCGCTGGCTCTTCCCCGGGCGCCGGGCCGGCCAGCCGATGGACACCAGCACGCTCGCTGGCCGGATGCGCAAGAACGGGCTGCCAACCTTCCACGGCCGCACCGCGGCCATCCGCCAACTCGTGCTCCAAGCCCCGGCACCGGTCATCGCCCGGATGCTCGGTTACTACCCCGAACACATCACCGCGCTGGCAGCCGAGGCGGGAAGCCCCTGGTCCCACTACGCCCCCGACGGCTACGCAGAGTGACTACATGGGGCGGGCAGAGACGGATACCGACTACTCGATCACCGGCCTCCACCAGAATCGGCCCCCTAGTAGTCCAGGTGGCAGGCGGGGCCCGGTCGTAGGTTGGCCTCTCAAATCACGGTGCGCAAGAACCGCAACAGCGTGCCCCGGGCGACCAGCTGCATGTGCACCACCGCGGAACGCTTCGAACGGCATAGGGCGGAGAGCGCATCCACACCGGCAAGCCGGTTGGCCGTGCCCAGGTAGGTTCCCTGCGGGGCTCCGGCCTTCTTTAGGTTCCGACACCAGTGCCTCGCCGCTGGGCCGGTGAATGGGTCACCGTCCGCGTCTCCGTCTCGAGCGTATGGGCGAGCCAGACCAAGAGGGCGACGGCGCTCGCCGAGGATGACCGTGGCGAAACGGTCTGCGAAGGGGACAAGCTCGCCGGCCAAGTCATCGGCAAGGCCAACCAGAGGATGCTGCGGTCTCCCAGCCCGTGTTTTTCCAGAGCTCGTTTCGGAGGAGCCTGCCGTGGGGCGGGGACGTAATTTTCAGAAGCCTGTGGCACGTCAGTTGTCTCCCTCGGACCGTCGCGGTGCGACCTCAGCCGCCGGGAGCTGAGAGGCGAAGGCTTCCCAGCCGGTGTAGCGGGCTAATCCCAGCGTCTGGCGACCGCGTTCGAGCAGGCTCCCGGAGGGCTCGGTGGCCTGGGTCTCAAATTCTAAGGGTCAGCCGGGGCATAGCGGGCTCCTAGCAGTTCCTGGTCAAGGGCAGCTTGCCTGGTCCACGACTTAGGCCACTATGTGATGCTGGCTGGGCCCGCTCATCTCCTCGGCGGAGGCGGTTGTCTCGCACGGGAGACACTCCGGTGTGGCTCTCCTGCGGGATACAGGGCTGTTCGTGCAGTGAGGGCCGTGTGCTGTTCAGGCGGGCATGTGCACCACCCGCTAGTTGAGATGTGGTCTTCTGGAAGGCGTGCCCGCCCCACTAGGGATGGGGCGGGCACGACGTGCGGGCTAGAGGTCGCTATCGACCTCTTCAGGGTAAATGCAGTAACCCTGTTCGTCCCAGCTGTCCTGGGGGCCGTAGTAGAGGTTGATCGTCTGCTGGTCATCAGAGGGGGGTTCGTCGGGCACACCCTCGTCCCCAACGATGTCGTCCCAGAGGTCGCCTACGTATCGGGCCAAGTACTCCTGGGCCTTTGCCTCCTTGGTCCACAGAGAGACAACATCGTCGTCGCGGTCCCAACGGCGCAGCACCCACACGGTGCACGGTGTCTCATCAATCTCTGTGGCCACAGCTTGGCCGCTCGTCGAGGTCATTCAACTCCTCCTATTTCTGATACTCCATAATATCAGAAGTACCTTAGCGCGCCTGAATCTGATACTTCGACTGCCCGGTACGATCAGGAAGCCGAACTTCTGATATCAGGGAGCCCTGGCCAGATGCCGCCACGCCAACACCTGCCCATCCGCTATGAGGCCGTCTTCAACGCCTACGTCGCCGCCCTGGACCAGGCACCACTGGACGAGCACACCCGCCGCGCCTACGCCTCCCGAGTGCGGGGTTTCCTAGCCTGGCTAGAGGACACCGCCTCGGATGGGGGTGACCCTTTCACCGAGACGCACGGGCGCGACTTCGCGGCCCGCAACTACCGAGCCCACCTCAAGACCGTGCTCAAACGTACCCCGGCCACTGCCAACGCCCACCTGGTCGCTCTGGACCACTTCTTCACCTACCTGGGGTTGGGTCCGGCCAGCGCCGACCGCGATGAGCCCGAACACACCACGCCGCGGGTGCTAGCTCCGCACGAGCAGAAACGGTTCCTGCGCGCGGTAGAAAAACGCCGCTTGGGCCGCGACCGGGCCATCGGGTGCCTGCTGTTCTACTCTGGATTGAGCGTGAGCGAGTTGGTCGCCTTGGACGTCGACGACGTGTTGCTTTCAGCATGCAAAGGCAAAGTGATTGTGCGCCCGGGCAAGAACGACGGTGCTCGCACTGTCCCGTTGATTAACGCCTCGGCGCGCGAGGCAGTGGCCGCCTGGAAACGCGAGCGGACCGACTGGCCCGGGGCCGAGTCCGGCGCGCTGTTTTTGAACCGACGGGGTGGCCGGTTGAGTGACCGGGCGGTGAACCTGCTCCTGGAAGAGATCGCCCTTGACGCTCAGGTGGTTGACGGTCACGGTCATTCGGCGATCTCAGCTCACGTGCTGCGGCACACCTTCGGCGCCAACCTGGCCCGCAGCGGCAAGGTCGACCTGGCCGTCATCAGCCAGCTGATGGGCCACAAACGGCTAGAAACCACCCGCCGCTACACCCTGCCCACGCAGACGGACCTCGAAGCCGCCGTCGCCCACTTGCCTGCCGATAAGTGAGGAGCTTTCACGTTCACTGCCGTCTTCGTGCTCGCGCTGACTGCCACGCTCGTCAGCAGCAACGGAGACAGTCAAGACGTCATCGACCCGAGGCTAAGGGCTGGACGCCGGAAGCGTCGATGTCCGCTACGCCTGCCACCCACTTGAAACCGCTTCATTGCCGTCTTCCACTCTGATGAACTGCTCGGGTGGAAAGAGCGCTCCATCCATGGCGTTTCTAGCTCCCATCGCCTTCCTTTCCGCGGTCGTCGGAATTTCGCCAGATATCTGAGACGCCTCGACCGTCTCCGTTACCGCTGACGAGCGTGGCAGTCAGCGCGAGCACGAAGACGTCAATGAACATGAATAAGGGCGGTTTCATGCGATCTTCGTACCGATCATGACCCATTGGGAGACGCCGGGTTGACGTCTAGATGGAGCACTCCGTGCAGTCTCTGTCTCTGGAGTTAGGACTCCCAAAAACCGGCAGTGCCTCGACTCCAATGCAGCGATCGCTTGGTTGAGTTTGCCCCATACCTCCGGTGCAGTCAAAAGCTACATCAACGCACCGAGTTCGATCCTTCCGAAGGTCGATGACCGGAAGGAAAAGCGCGTCGACTGAGAATTTAAGCTGCCGAGGTGCGTCGGGCCTGGAGGGGCGGGGTGTTGGCGAACCACTCCCAAAGCCGTTCGAGGAAGGCTTGCTCCTCCTCGGTGAGCGGGATCGTTGTCTGTATTTTCTGCAGGTTGCTGTTAGCTTTGACGAGTTTTGCGTCCTCCCGCTCTACGAGGGCCTCGATGGTGTCGATGCTTTGGGAGGAACATACCGCATCGTCATAGTCCACTCTCGTTTTAGCGCCACCAGAATCGTGCAGTCCATCGGTGCACAAGGAGTGCGACGTCGAGTTCTCCGCGAAACGCGGGAACAGGGCAATTCATGGGATTTTGCTCTTCTCAACCTGCGAGCTGTATCACCCGACTGACTAGCGCGCCGATGACCCGGCACTAATCAGGATCGGCGCCTCAGCAGCATCAAGTTTTTGAATGGGAACACTGGAACGGCGAACGCGGTTCCAAAACACACATGACGTAAATGAGACTCATGAACGAGAACAGTGACAGCTTTGACCTGCACAAACATCTGGTGTCTGGAGGGGAGGTAAGGATCACCTGGGTGTGGGGCGCTCCCGGCCACGTGATCAATGCAAGCTGGGACGCCGTCGTTGAAGGCGAGCCATCCGGCTACTACGCAATCGCCTACGACGCCTCCGGGGAGGAAGTTGCTTTCGGTGAATCCCTAGACCAAGAAGCGGAGGCCCCCACCCCCCGACGGGCGATGGAACGCCTTCGATGCCCCTATCGTAAGCTCGAGGAACCACTCGATCCCGACGGTCCCCCCTTCTGAATTAGACCCTTCCAGGGGGAACCCGCTGGGAGGGATACCTCACCGCCCTACCCTGGACGCCATCTCCGGAGGGTCCCGAGCCAACAGCTAGTGTGCTGATTTATTAGTTCGTTTCGGGATGCGTTGGCAGTACACCGCGATGCTCTGGAGGATCTCCTCGGCCGTTTTGGTCCACACATACGGCCGGGGAGCCTCGTTCCACGCAGCGGACCAGTCACGGATGTCCTTCTCCAAAGCCTGGATGTTGCGGCGGGTCCCCCGGCGGATCAGCTTGGTGGTGATCTCGGCGAACCACCGCTCGACCAGGTTCAACCACGAGGAACCGGTCGGGGCGAAGTGCAGGTGAAACCGGGGGTGGCGCACCAGCCACCGACGGATCTCGGCCGTCTGGTGGGTGGCGTAGTTGTCCAGGACCAAGTGCACGTCCAACTCGGCGGGCACCTGCTTGTCGATCTTGGCCAGGAACTTCTTGAACCGTGTCTGCGAAGAGGACCGGCTCCCCTGGTCCTTCCTGGCTCACACCGGGCTGGAAATCCACCCTCCGACCCCACACAACTGACGAAAAACTCAGTAAGCCCTGCCCATCGATGACACCGCGAAGGCGGAGCAGAACCCTCCACAACACAGGTACCTCAGCAGCCGCTCGTCACCGCCGCCGAGTGCATCGACGAGATCGAGCAGGCCCTGGTCGACACCCGAGTAGTCCGCGCCGACCACGGTGGACGCTGGACCCCGCGCGACTGGACTGACCATGAGCACGCTGGTTGTCCCCGACGCGGAGGTCGCCCTGCTCATCCGTCAGGGGTGACGACCCCAACACCGCACTCCCCGCGAACGACCCGGCTGCTCACCAGCGGCCGGGTCGTTCGCGTCTTCTACCCAGAACAGGACGCCCCCGTGACCAGGACGACAGCCGCAGTCCACCGCCGAGAGATCATCGGGCTACTACGTGCCAACGCCGGGCCCCGCCGCCTCCCTGTGGTCTTCGAGGACTTCGTCGAAATGGCCGCGCTGACTTTGCGCAACGCCGTCGAGATCCGCGGGCGCGGCGAGCGGGAGGCGCGGTACCTGGCCATCGCTGACTGCTACTCGAGCGAGGAGCTGGACCGCTTCGCCCACGCCCTGGCACTGACCACGCTGACGATGGAGGCCAAGCCCAGCGACGTCGTCCTCGGACGCCTCTACATGGAGCTCGAGCTCGGCAACGACCGCTTGGGCCAGGTCTACACACCGAGCGACGTCGCCCGGCTCGCGGCCGCGATGACCATCGGCGACGTCGTCGACCAGGTGGCCACCCACGGGTTCGCCGAGCTCTACGAGCCCGCCTGCGGGGCTGGAGCGTTCATCGTCGCCGTGACCGAAGAGATGGGCGCGCACGGGCTCAACCATCAGACCCAGTTGCACGTCACGGCCGAAGACCTCTCCCTGCAGGCCGTCCACATGATCTACATCCACCTGGCGTTGCTTGGCGTCCCGGCGATCATCCGCCACCAGGACACCCTCACACGCGAGGTCTTCAGTACCTGGCCGACCCCCGCCCACCTCCTCGGCGGATGGGGCCCGCGACTGCAACACCGGTCCGACCTCAATGCCAGCGCGGACACCGACCCGACATCGCCGACAGAGGAAGAGAAATGATGAAGAGCATCACTCTCACACGATCGCAGCTTGAGAAGTGGGCCGGCCGCCCGCTCAGCGGTGACGAACTCGACCGACTCGCTTCAGCGATCGTGAATTCGTCGATACCCGACGCCATCAACGAGATCGTTGCAGGGTTCGACGACAGTGAAGATTCTGATGAGCGTGGTTGAGATGTGACGGGCCCGCCTAACGGCGGGCACGGGCCAGAGTCGATGGGATCGAGGCGCAGGGCGTTCCGATCCCATCGACTCCCGTTCGAGCGCATCCCAGCGAAAAACCCGCGCCCCAGTCGCGGGATTGGCCGTTTCCTGTGGCCATCGCTGAAAGACCTGATGATCAGCCCAATGATTTTCTGAAGGGGCATCTGCCATGCCTGGACCCATCTGCCTGAACTGCCTCGACCACCCCGGGTGGGCCGCCGACGCCCCCAGAGCCCGCGAGGAGCCCACTGACCGCTGCCGGGCCTGCCTCGGCTCCGGCCGCGACCAGCGATGCCCGCCGGTGCCGGAGGGCTTCTGGGCCCAGGTCGACCATCAGCTCGCTCGCATCCGCGACCAGAGGGTATCCACCTTCGACCAGGTCCGCGCGGTGCTCCTTGACGAGTGCTACGGCGCCGTCATCGCCGAGGTCAACCGCAACTTCGTCCGCCGCTTCTCCATCGACCAGGCGTTCTTCGCCGGATCCGGGGGTGAGGAATCGTTGATAGAGGCCCTCAGTGAAGCTGGCTGGAAGATGACCGCGGTCGAGGCCTCCTACCACTACGTGATGGCCCACCCCGGCACCGGCGAAATGCTCACGTATATCGAAGGGGATCTCGAGCGCGGCGGCGCCATGCTCCGCGGTTGATCAACCCATAAAGCGCCAGGGATGCAATACATCGACACGGCGTTGTTCCACTGTCTCTTTGACCGCGCCCCGACCCTTTCGCTCACTCCACGAAGGAAGCAGCTGTGTCTCTCCACATCGAGACCGTCCAAAACCCCAACGTTTCGAAGACCACCGAAGACACGTTCGCCGAGGAGACCGGCGGCCAGTACGAAGGCGAAGGTGACGACGAGATCCTCGTCCTCCGCTACGACGAGGCCGTGACGATCGAGGGCGACCTTGAGCAGTTCGCCCGCAACGTCTGGGCCGCCGTCTTCGGCCAGCAGCCGAACCCGTCCAAGGGGCATCTGCCCCTCGATCCCGCCGAACCGCATCCCTGCCCGGTCGAGTACAGCGTGACCTGGGCCATCGAGCAGGAGGGCATGTCGCCGATCGAGGCCGCGATCGCTGTCTGGCGGGAGTTCTTTCGCGGCGGGCCGCTCCAGCCCAGCGCCAACGAGAGCTGCGTGTTCACCGTCGTCGACGGTGACCGCCGGGTCGACATCGACCTCAGCGATGAGCGCTTCGCACCCTACTTCGACTGAATCACCCCCATCGACCCCTGTTCACCCCGGCCGCTGTCCGGCTGGACGAGCACACCCAGGCCCCGTGGTGACCCCACCCGCACGCCGAAGGAAGGAGGGCCCCGTCATGGACCTGTACTTCGTGCACATCCCCGCCACCGATACCGGGCCCGACCAAGCCCATCAACTGCTCGCACTGGCCTGCGACGAACAAGGCCGCCCCGGGGCGGGGGTGGTGATGACGATGACCGCGGCGGTCGCCCGCCGGATCACCGAGAAGCAGATCGGTGCCATCCGCTGGCACCAGGTCGGGGAAGCCAGCGAGATCTACGTGACCCCACGGATGCGCCGCCAGGGGGTGGCGACCGCGCTATGGAACACAGCCCGCAACCTGCACATCATGACCACCGGGCGCCCTCTACGGATCTCGGGGCGCCGCACAGTCCTGGGGGACCTGCTGGCCCAGCGGGTGTGCGACCCGCCACCGCCCCTGGACGAACTCGTCCTACCCATGACCCCCCGCGCAGAGGCCGAGGGCGCCGAGCAGCACCAGCTGGTGCCCGACGACATCGACGCGGCCCTGGACCGGTACCGCTACCTGGGCGTACCCGTGCGCCTGCTGCGCGCCTACTGCGCACCCACCGCCGAACAGGCCTGGATCCAGCGCTCCCGCGCCCGACGCCGATAAATCGGCCGCCTCTTCCCTGCCGCCCCGCACCCCCAAGGAGGACCATGCTTTCCGAGCCTTTGCCCCACAGCCAGATGCGTATGCCCGAACCCGTGCCGTGGGTCAGGGAAGTCGTCCACCAGGCCCCCGGCGCCCCGGGGAAGGGCTTCACCGCCTTCGTCAACCGTGACAGCCAGGTGCTGTGCACCATCACCGACTACGGTGGCGGCCCGCTCCGCATCACCCACGCCCCAGCCGGGGCCGAGGTCGTGCGCGCCTACATCCGCGAGTGCCGCACCACGCATGGCCAGGCGCCCACCGAAGCCGAATGGTGCGAGGCGCTCGTGTACGAGTACGACTGCGAGGAGCACATCGAGTGCCTGGCTGGGAATGAGCACGCCGTACGCTGGTACGACGCCGACGGTGACCGCCACCTCGACAGCGTCATCGCGCCCGCGACGGCCAGCGACTACCGGATCATGCGGGCCGCCCGAACGGACCTGAGCGACGGGGTCCGCCGCGCCGAAGTGTGGCTGTGCCACAGCTGGGTGAGCGTCTACGACGCCGACCAACCCCCACCGAACGTGGACGGGGGAGTCGTCCTGCCGCACACCGGCCTCAACCTGCCCACCGACCAGGTGAGCCTGGCTGATGTGCAGCGCGTGGAACTGCGTCACACCACGGCGGCCAAGGCCGACGTGTACCTGGGCCAGACGCTGGTCGGCACCGCCGAACAGAACCCGTGCAACGAGTGCGAACACGGCGACGACGCCGGCACCGTCCTGTACCGGGCCCCCGGCTTCGCGCTGAAGGACGAATGGGACCAGGTGATCGCGCTCAGCCGGGACCGGTACGACATCCCCGTGAACGAGAACGCACTGGCGTGGCTGTTGCTGGAGGAGCACGCCTACGAGGCTGCGATCGCCCGCTGTGACGCCAACCCCGGCATGTGGTTGCACCGCCTCCACGACAGCGGCGGTCGGCGCCGCCGGTACGTGCACACCGACACCGGTCTGGCTGATGCCGAGGCGGCTCTGGAACGTGCCCCGCACCTGCGTCGCCCCGTCCAGGCGGTGCGTGCCGAACTGTGGACGGGCCCCAACCGCGGCTGGGTGACCTACTACGACGCCACCCGAGACTGACCCTTCCACCCCGCCGGGGCCGCCCGATCGGGCGGCGAACCTCTGGCCACAGACAGCACCCATCAACGAGTTGTTCGTTCTCTACCGCCGCATGGCCCATCCCACGGCCCGCACGCGCTTGGCCGCCGATTTCGACGAGACCGAGAAGCTTATCGACGAGCACGGCGACCAGGCCAACATCGACGACTCGGTCAAAACGAAGGCCGAGCAGCCCTGACCTGACCTCCTTCATAGACAAGGCTTCTTACCATGACCGCACCCTCCGACACCGTCGTCCGCGCGACGATGCTCCGACTCGCACACCTCGACAGGCACGGGATCATCAGCCAGGCGCTGGCCCGCACTGGCAGTTTCGACGCGCTGGCGAGGCTGCTGACCGTCGACGATCCGTCGACGGCCCTGGCGCACCTTTCAGATGTGGAGGGCAAGCAGGCCGTCGAGAAGCTGCGACACACGTTCGTTTCGATGGGGCGCTGGGAAGTCGGCGCTGCCGACCTCGAGACCATGACTAGGCACGACGCCCGCCTCATCGCCTCCGACTCGCCCGAGTACCCAGCACGGCTGAAGGACCTCGGCGCAGATGCGCCGATCGCGCTGTGGATGACCGGCTTTGGTCGTCTTGCCGAGGCCGTCGAGAAATCCGTTGCGGTCACCGGCTCTCGCGCCTCGACCGCATACGGTGATCACGTGGCCGAAGAGTTGGCGCACGGTCTCGTCCGCTCGGATACCGCCGTGGTCTCCTCGACCAGCTTCGGCATCGATACCGCTGCGATGCGCGGAGCGCTGATGGCCACTGACTCCGGCGGTGAGCTGCCGCGCGCCCTCGCCGTCCTGCCCCAGGGCCTCGACATCGTCTACCCTCAGGGCAACGCTTCGCTACAGCATCAGATCTCTCGCAGAGGGATGCTCGTGACCGAAGCCGCGCCCGGCACCCGCCCGACGCGCACGATGTTCCTCCGCCGCTTCCGGATCCTCGCCGCCCTGTCGGAGGCCTCGATGATCGTCGAGGCCGGTCGGCGCTCGGGTGCCTTGAACGTGGCCGCGCAGGCGCACGAACTCGGCCGTGTCGTCGGTGCTGTGCCCGGTCCCACGACCTCGGCAGCGTCAGCAGGCACGCATTTGTTGATCAAGCAGCGCACCGCCATGCTGGTAACCGATGCCGACGATGCCCTGGCGGCGATCGATCGATGATCATATATGGCCATTGAATAAAGAGACAATGGAGAGTATAGGAACCCACGATGCCTTCCTCGATCCGCCAAAGGGAGGGCGAATCCGCGGTCACCGGCCTTCCGATGAGATCCCGTTTTGCGCGGGTCAGCGTTTTATGGCGGGGCCAGGCGTAGTGCGCCGGCCCCGCCGACGTGGTTCAGGTATTGGTCCTACCGGTCTTTACCATCGCTTCCCCCTACTTATTGGACGGGTGCTGACGCGTCAGCAGAAGCCCCAGGGGTCGGATGTGGGACTCGCCGCCGCCTAGTGTGAACACGGGACGTCACCGACGGAGGGCCCGCTGCTGAACCGTCGTCTGTCGATGTAGACGGGAAATCTCCGGGAGAGGAAGGCAGCGCGGACGCCGCTACCTGGACCACACGAAGACGCTGGTCGCAGCCACGCCGACCAGGGCGCCGACGACAACTTGGGCCGGAGCGTGGTGATCGAGCCGGATCCGGGACCAAGCCACCATCGCAGCGAGTGGCTAAGCGATCCCAGCCCCAATGGCGCCATAGAGTTCATCTCATTTGGGCTCTCGACAGCCTGCTCCTGTGTCGATGGTGGAACGGCTGGTGCCGGACGAGCCGTGGGAACTGTTCCAGCGGGTGGTGCCCGAGGCGCCCACCCGCCCCCAGGGCGGTGGACGGCGCAGACACGGCGACCGTCAGGTACTGGCCGCGATCATCTTCGTGGCCACCAGCGGTTGCACCTGGCCCAAGTCCCGCCCACGTTCGTCCCCTCCGGTGCCACCGCGCACCGCCGCTTAGCCGAGTGGTCCCAGCCCGAGTTTGGGCCAAGCTCCACCGGCTCGTGTTGGACGAGCCCGGTTCCCCCGGTGAGCTGGACTGGTCGCGGTGCGCGATCGACTCGGTGAACATGCGGGCCCTCAAAGGGGGGACCTGACGGGTCCGAATCCTGTCGATCGGGGCAAGAAGGGGTCGAAGATCCACCAGGTCACCGACCGACAGGGTTTGCCCCTGTCTATGGCGATCTCGGGGGCCAATACCCATGACAGCCAGGCGCTGCAACCCCTGGTGGAGGGGATCCCGCGATCCGCTCTCGCCGTGGCCCTCGGCGGCGCAGACCGGCCAAGCTGCACGGTGACAAGGGCTACGACTACGCCCACCTGCGCCGCTGGCTCCGCTGGCGGGGGATCGTCCACCGTCTGGCCCGCCGGGCGTGGAGTCTTCGCAACGGTTGGGCAGGCACCGGTGGCAGGTCGAGCGCACCATGGCCTGGCTGGCCGGATGCCGCCGCCTGCACCGCGGCTACCGGCCGACCACTTCCTGGCCTTCGCTGGCATCGCCTGCACACTGATCTGCTACCGCCGACTTACCAAATGAGGTGAGCTCTCAGTGGGGGTGTCGGGTTTGACTCGCGGGAGCATACCGCCATGCTCACACGACCGAGCTTTCCTTGCCCACACAACTAAAGAAAAACTCAGTAGCCATCCGGTGCACAGCAGTGCGGGTCAGGCGGTGCGCAACCGGACCAGAGTCCACAGGGCTGCGGGAGTCCCCTGGGGGATGGTGGGAGATCCTTCAGTTCTAGCCGGGAGTAGACCCGGCCCGAGATGAGGATTGGGTGAGCAACTCGTACGGATAGCGTCTTTAAAACCTCACGTCCCTACGAGAACGCCTCACCTATGGCGACTACCTGGTCGCACGGGTGTCAGATGTATTAGACCCACCCCATGCGTCGGCCGCTCTCCGAAGCAGCCGATCTGCACGGGATATGTCCCCCGACTCCCCCACTGCGGTGATGCGCAGTGTGGATGCTATTGCTGAACGAGGATAATGCGCAACTTCACTCTTCACTTCCAAAATATCCAACCGTACACCATCACAGTGGCTGCCTCTACCTTTGCCGAGGCCCGCAGAAAAGCCGATGAGCAACTAGACACGGCCTGCGAGCGGTACGCCGACGATGAAGCCCGCCGCGTGCTCGCCCATCACACCTGCATGGACGACCCTAAACAGGGAGAGACCCCAGTCACTCGGTACGTCCTAGAGTTCACTGAGGAGCGATCCACTCGTATCACGATCGAAGCCGCAGACCCTGACGAAGCTGAATCTGAGGTCCGCGAGTACTGGGATTCCTATGCTGCCGAAGCCGAGCCCAGTGGGGGGTTCGTGCTGAGACTGGACAGCGTTGAGCCCGAAGCGGTGTGGAAGCAAAGGCAGCCTGACTTCGACCAGGCGCCGTTCTGATACTCCTGCGGCCGACGCATACAGCGCGTCGGCCGCAGTGATCCACTGTTACATCACGACCACCTCTGGGCCGTTTGCCTAGGTCTGCTTCAGTCATGACAACCACTGCGCAGACAGGATCGTATATGTAATGCGCCTTCCATCTAGGGGGTGAGACGTCTGTGGCCGTCGCTGGCGAGAGGTGAGCATCCAACGGTGAGCTTGGCAAAAGGGTGACCGGACGCGAGCTTGCGTGCCTTCTTCGGTCTGGACGCGACCTGACTCTGGCGGAGGCGGACTCATGTCTTTGTGCCTGGTCACCCGGCACGCGGTGATACCTCAGTCCTGTGTCCGCTCATCCATCTTTTTCTTCGCCAAAGGCATCCACGGAACAAGAAAGGTCCCTCGAGGCCAGCCTGCAACCATACTTCGACACCATCCCTTCACATCAGCAAGTACTATGCCTCCGAGGACGCCAAAGCCAAAATGACAAGAACCAGCCACCGCCGATCAGGAGGCTACCCCCGTGCCGACCACTGACCCCACAGGGCACCTGAGGGAGAACCAGATCGTTCTCATCCGGGGCAACATCGTCTTCTCCCGCATTGCCAGTCAGTTGGAGCACCGCAAGCGTGGACAGAGCCATATCAAGACTCGCCCGTATCGCATCATCAGCCTCGTCGATGCCCGCATAATTCCCGCTAACGAGAAAAATCTAACCATCGAAGAGAGGTATGTGGAAAGCAAAATATTCACTTACAAGAAGGGCAAAAACACGGGACGCCGCGGGTACTCAATCGAAGACACATCGGAGCTGCCTCCCCATGTCTTCGAGCCCAAGAAAAATAATCCTGAACGCATTCGCAAGGTTGCACTCGAAGGCGAACTAGCTAACGGGCTTGATGTAACCATCGTACTGCGCACTTACCATTCAGGCCGAACCAAAAGTAAGAGCATCGGTATCTCTCAGGTAGTGCTGCACGAGCCCGTCCGATATTGCATCGATGCTCTCAAGATAGCCGGTGTTATCCTCGGAAATAAGGACGAGCAAAACACGAAAGGAGTAGGCCCTGATCGGGAGCGTCGTGTTCAAGGGAGCCACGTAACCGGTCAGGTTTCGCCGAAAATGGGCGCGCCTTCGCACCTTTTCGACCCGGTCGCCACGTTCCCCGCGTTCTATCGTAATCCGGTGATCCAGCTGCTGGCGCCTCAGGCCCGCTGGACCGTCTCCAGCTACGACAAAACACCACTCAACATGCTGGAGCTGATGCGCACTGGTCGCCTATGGGGGGCACACGAAGTTTCCGCAGAATGCCTGGTGACCTTGGAAGAGCTGACCCGTATGTTGCCCGATGCAGCTAATGCCGCATTTCACGTCGATGCCCAGAGCGACGGCATCGTGGTCTTGGATGTGGAGAAAACTTGCCCGCCAGAACTCGCCGCAGAGATGCTGAAGTTGCCCGCGCTCTACATCGAGCGTTCCATGAGTGGTCTGGGCTACCACCTGATCCTCCCCCTGCCCCAGAGCTTCTGGGACTTCCCCGTTGCAGCCGCCAAGCGCGTACTGAAAGGTGCGGGCGGCCACTTCGAGGTGCTCCAACACCACTGGGTGACGTTTACCCGCCACGTAGAGCCCACTCACGAGCAGAACGGCGTACACACCGCCAAACAGGTCCAGGCATGGGAGGAACTCTGGGCGCAGTTAGCCCAGGCCGCAGCGGAAACGCCGATGGCCGAGTTTAACGTCGGCGCGAAAGAACCCGAAATCCCCCAGAAGGAAGCGGCACTCGCCTACATGGTCGCTCAACCTCACGCCAAGACCCTGGGTGACTTCAACCATGACGCCTCACGGTTCGAGTTTTCGGTACTCAACGCGCTGTACCGCCACATGCGCACATACTTGGCAAATGAGCGGAACGTCAACCCGTCCTCATCTTGGGATGAGAACCAGATGGTTTGGCTCCTGTATAGAGCCGCGCAGCGAGCGCTGCCGCACCGCTCCAAGCACGACACTCTGCGTAACGGGCGCCCATACTTGTTCAATCAAGCTCAGCGCTACCTGGAGCTGAGTCTGGCTCGCGAAGCGGGCGCTATGGTCTCGCACCGCGTGAGACCTCGCTGAGGTGCTCATCGCTCGAAGTCTAACGAGTTGGTGTGTGATAGCGGGTGAGGCATGGTGGGCCCGTCCGCGGTGCTGGTCAGGTGTTCGCGGTGGAGTCGCAGACCAGCCCGGCGATGGCCCGGTAGGTGGTTGGAAGGTTCTCCCGCCGATGAGTCCAACGCCCCTGTTGCTTCTCGCGCTTGTGGTCGGCCAGGGCGTGCTCGACAGTGATGCGATCTGCCGGATGGGCGTGGAGGTGGTGTTTCCACCGTTCGTGGAACTCGGGTAGGGCACTCTTGTTCGGTGTGCGTGGTGGAGTGAAGGCCTTCCCCGGGTAGTCGCGTCGCAGGCCGAGGCAGCCGTCGTCGAGCAGCACCTCCGCGTCGGGGACATGGCTGAAGCAGGGGTCGATGCCCCTGGTGCGCACCGCGGTGGCGTCGTACGTCCGCCCGGGGCGCGCCCGTGTTGGCCCACCAGGTGCGCCCGCGGTGGTCGGCCACGACGATGGCCTTCATGGTGCTCGTGCTTCTTCTTGCCCGAGACGAACGCCCACCCGCCGCCTTGGCCCGCCCGGGGCCGCCGGACGTGGATCTCGGTGGCCTCCAGCCGCACTTGCACACCCTCGGCGTGGGCGTAGGCGAAAGGTGTCTTCCACGGCGCGCAGACGCATTCCCGGGCGGGTTGGGGACCGTGTATCCGCGCTCGGCCAGCAGGGCGCGAATCTGGCCAGCGGCGTGGGTGAGGAGTGGAGCGGTCCACCCCCAACAGCAGGCCTAGGACCGTATGCCGCAGGTCATGGCGCAGGTGGATCAGAGTGGCCACTAGGCGGTCGACGAAGACCAGGCGGTGCCGGGTGCTCGCACCTGTGACCCGCCTCCCGGCCCGCCCCGGGCTCGGTGCTGGCGATTCTCCATGGTCCTCTCCCAGTGGTGGGCCAGTTCCTCGACGAGCGCGACCAGGTGGTGCCGAAAGAGGCCGGTGAGCCGGGAATGGGCCAGGACCGAACGGTGAACCTTGATCGCCAAAGCCAGCGCATGCCACGATTCTTCAGCGGCGCCACTTGCTACCATGCACCAACTCGTAAGGAGATCATGTTCGTGGACCGTGAAAACGAACCTGAGAAGCGCAGTGAGGTTCCGGGAAAGGTTCACCCATTCCCGCCCGAGGGTATAGATCTGATCGAGTATCTGAATTTGAAGGAAAGGGCAAAGTCCTACATCGAGAGGGCAATGTATCTGTATTCGCAACTAGCCTTCGAGGAGCGCGAGTCCCTGAAAAAAGACGAATTTAATGATGCAAGCAACCGATGTGCGAAACTGCTGAAGTCTATGAAGTGGATGGAGGCTGAGGTGGCGAATTCCATTGTTGCCGAATATCCGGACCTGATCCGTCAGCTCCGCGAAAAGGTGAAGTGCGAAAACCCGTGAGTTGCGCCAGTGGTCCTCGAAATTCTTGTTGGGAAAGATTTGCACAACGGTAGCTGTAGCTGTTTTGCCTCCGCAATAATGTTCCCTTTTGCTTGGGCGACGGAAGGCAACTTGCATCATTGCAGGTCAACAAGTCATGGGTGTAATAGCCCCAATCGGAAGAGTATGGGGCTGGTGGCCGAAGCCGAAATGGCACAACCGCAAGAACGATGACTCTGGTATCAACTCGTCGCGACGGGAACGGGCCAACGCCTCCGGGCCTGCGAGCCACAACTGCCACCGGATTCTGGAGTCTTCATGCTCCAGGCGCGATGTGACCCCGCCCGCGAAACGCGTGCCGGATATAAAAATGGCATGATTTACTCATGCCGCTGATCTCGTGCAGTTGAAGCCATACCCGGACCGCGCGTTTGCAGCTGACCATCTTTGAGACCATGAGAACAACCGCGGGAGACCATGCGTTTCATTGCAACTGGCGGACGTAACTACACTACAGTGACCGTGGTTGCCTATGCACTCGGTCATTTCGCCCATACCGGCCCGCACACTCTCGTGCACGGGGCCTGTAAAACATTTGAAGAGGATGGGTCACCTTACGATCTCAAGCGCCTGAGCGACGGCCGACTGGAGCCCCCGGGCGCTGATCGCCTCGCACACTATATGGCCCTATCCTTGGGATGGACCGTGGAACCCTATCCTGCCCTCTGGTCCAAGCAGGGGAAAGTTGCTGGTCCTCTACGCAACCAGCACATGGCGTCGCTCGGTGCCGACGGGGTAATCGCGTTTCCCGGCGGGCGCGGTACCCGATCCATGATCGACGCCGCGCGAGCAGTCGGAATCCCCGTATGGAAACCCCGCCTGGCGAAAGCCGCCTAAATACTGATCTCATGCTGCCGAAGGAATACACACGCCCGGCCGCATCATGTAGGCTCACCCTCACCGCTGGACTCACACCTTCTCCTAGACGGCCAGCCATTCCGGCTCCGCATGCCCTATTCTCGCACCGGATGGGTGTTCTGTATCATCCGGTAACTTTAACTTTTCCCTGAGGCACCGAAGGGCGAAACATTGTTCCCCTTGCTGCCTTTGCTTGCGCTCTGTAGGCAACCACAAAGACGTTAGGAAAAAAAGTGACTCGTGCTTCCGTGCCTACCATCATCTCTACCGGCCCCACGTTCCGTTTATTCGACCAGTCCG
This sequence comes from Nocardiopsis synnemataformans, assembly GCF_965343085.1. Taxonomy (NCBI): domain Bacteria; kingdom Bacillati; phylum Actinomycetota; class Actinomycetes; order Streptosporangiales; family Nocardiopsidaceae; genus Nocardiopsis; species Nocardiopsis synnemataformans. Next base: position 25,941 of record NZ_CBDRFA010000027.1, read on the forward strand.
TGCAAACGCACGATGCTCTTCCTGCGGGCACCTACAAGGTGCAGTTTTCGCCACTGGCAGGGTTCACGCTCCACCGCACGATCGACCTGGCCACGAACACCCAAGACATCTACGGTGAGCACACCACAAAACTCGACCGCATCATGCGCGCCTACGACCGCTCCGGACGCGCCCTCGGCGTACTCTTCAGCGGTGACAAGGGCATGGGCAAAAGCCTGATGGTCAGGATGCTCGCTGAGCGCGTGCGTATCCAGCTCGGTCTGCCAGTGATCATCGTTGACTCCGACGCTGACGGCCTAGCCGATTTTCTCGATTCTCTCGGAGAGTGCCTTGTTATCTTCGATGAATTTGAGAAAGTGTTCCCTGCGCGCACGCAATCCGACCAAGACAACCGTCAGAACCAGTTCTTGGGGTTGTTTGATGGGGCTTCTACCGCCAAGCGACTCTACGTGGTGTCAGTCAATGAGCTGGATGACCTCTCCGACTACTTCGTTAACCGGCCGGGCCGCTTTCACTACCACATGCGCTTCGCTTACCCCAGTGCGGACGACGTACGTCGCTACCTGCGCAACCAAGCCCCCAAAGCCGATGATACGCAGGTCGATGAGGTCGTGGCCTTCTCCCGCAAGGTCAACCTCAACTACGACCACCTGCGAGCGATCGCCTCAGAACTGAACGCCGGAGAATTTTTCAAGGAGGTCATCGGTGACCTGAACATCAAGAAGGTCGAGAGCGTCTATTACACGGTAACGAGCATCTTCGCTGACAACACACGCGTTACCACGAGTGCTCCACTCGACCTATTCGCGAATGACTCCAAGAAGATCTTCCTCATGGTAGAGCACCCTTCGGGAACGGATGTGAGCATCACCTTCCCCCGTGCGGCTGTAACACATCGCGGCGACCTCCTGGAGGTATCCCCAAGCGCTCTGAACAGCTCGGTATACACCTACGATGACGAGGAACGGGACATCAAGGAGACTAATCCGGCGTTTAAGGTCGTGGGCGTCGAACTCGCAGTGCAGGGCCAGCGCAGCTTCGCCTATTGACAGCAGGCATCTCACTTGCCCCGAAGCTTAAGGGGAAGGGGGCACGGCCCACTAGGCTACTGAGTTTTTCGTCAGTTGTGCGCGGGTGAGGGGCTTGACAGTGTGAGCATCACGGCATGCCTCTCACCGCCCAGCCCTCCGACCCTGAAGAAATCGTTCCGCCGCTGACCCACCCGCAACTGGTCCAATCCCGGCGCATACGCGCGGCCGAGCTCTTCGACCAGGGCCACCACTCTCACACTGAAATCGCCTCGATACTCGGCGTCTGCGCGGACAGTGTGCGGCGCTAGAAACGTCTGTGGGAGCAGGATGGGACAACGGCATTGCGCCGCTGCCCGGCCACCGGACGCCCGCCCAAACTGACCGATGCCCAGGTGGAAACTGGTGCGCTCGGCCCTGAAGGAGGGCGCGTTGGCGCACAGTTTCGAGTTCCAGTTGTGGACGCTGGTACGCGTGAGCTTGGTGGTGGTAGCGGGTAAGCGGGGTGGAACAGTCCTCCTCGGCGGTGTGGCAACTGCTGACCGCGCGCGGCCGGGCTGGAGCCAGCGACGACCCCAGCGCAAGGCCGCCGAACGCGATGAGGACGAGATCGCCCGATGGGCGACCCACGAGTGGCCACTCATCAAAAAGGCCTCTGAAAAATCGGGCATGGATCGTCCTCTTCGGCGAATTGGGCATATCGCTGCTGCCGCAGGTGCGCCGCATCTACGTACCCCGCGGCCACACACTCACCCTGACGCACCGGTTGAACTGGAAGAGGGCCTCGATGGCCGCCGCGCTCGGCTACCCCGCCGACGACTACCAGCCCGCCGCTACACGCGAGGGCCGCCCCCCACGCCCACCACCACCCGCTGTACCCCTTCGACTCTCAAGGTCCGTTGCGCTACAACTCCGCGATGCCGCGCCGCCGGTCGCGGGTGATCCCCGACCCGCTCTAGGACAAGCTGTTCACCTCCATGGGCAGCAACCGCGATCGGGCGATCCTGTCGCTGGACGTTAGTACCGCAGCCCGCGCCGGGGAGCTGCTGGGCATACGCGGCGCCGATGTGGACTGGGGCGAGCAGCTGATGCGTGTGGTGCGCAAGGGCACCCGCGCCCAGCAGTGGCTGCCCGAGAGGCCGGACTCCCTCGTCTGTCTGCGCCTGTACCTGGACGATGAAGCGTTGTGGTGGTACGCCGGGCCAACGCCGCCTTGGTCACCAACTGGACGATGCACGATCTGCGCCACACCTGCGCGCTGCGCATGGGTCATCACGCCCGTGCAGAACTTCCTGAACCAGCCGCGGCCGCCCACCACGGCTACCCCGGCTCCGGCTATGATCCGGCCGATCTGGCCGTGCTGCTGAAGGAGACCCGGTGACCGCGACACACCTATCCCGAGCCGCAGACCCACGACACCGCCAAGCGCAAGGGGCGACGAGGACACCCGACTGTGGGCCATATCGGAAGGAGACTAGCGCTGCGAAGCGTTTCGCAAGTTCGAGACCCAGGCAGGCCTGTGATACCTGCTGCAATGCCGCCTGTTCCTGCCCGGATAAAGGTTCCTGTGGGCCTACTGCCCCAAATGCCTCTTCGGTCTCATTCGCCGCACCATCAGCCCAGGAGCTGTTTGGGCACGCCCAGGCCCTGACCGAGCATCCTCCGCCGGACAAACGTCACGCGGCTGACGCCCTCAAAAGGACCTGTGCGCCTAGTCGCTGGTTACCTTCGGACGCACCCTCAAGGGCATCCACACCGCGTGGAAACTGCTGGAGCCCCTGGGCTTCATCGACCCTGGCACCTTCTGGAGCTCCCTGTTCCGTAAGAGCCAGGTCAGCATGGCCGAACTGGTCGACGTCTACTATCTGCGATGCGCCCTCATCCCGTCTCGTGCCGGGACGGTCCTATAGATGTCAAGTGAGGCTGAGATCGGTTCTCAGATCGCGGAAGACTTCCCGAACGATGAAGCGCTTGAGGCAGCGCAGCACGTCCTTCTTCGACAGACCCTCGGCACGACGGCGGCGCATGTAGTCAGTGCTTCTCTGGTCGTAGCGGAGCCGGCAGACGGCAATCATGCGCAGAGCACGGTTGGCCTGTCGATCGCCGCCACGATGCAGCCTCATCCTGCGGGACTTTCCGGAACTGACGGGAATCGGTGCGACACCGCACAAGCGCGCGAGACCGGCCTCGGAGCCGAGCCTGTCGAGGTTCTGCCCGGCGCTGACCAGCAGCTGGGCCGCGTGGCCTGTCCCGATCCCGACTCGGGAGACGAGCGTGGGAGCCGTCCTGGCCACTAGCCGGTCCAGATGGGTCTGGACGGCGATGATCTCCTCGTCCAGCTCATGCACTCGTCTGGCCAGAGCTCGCAGGGCCATTTTTGCGGCCTGAACCGGATCCTGCAGCCGGGCGGTATCGGGGCAGAGCTCGGCGCATTGGGACGTTTTGCCGCGCCCGCCACGCGCGGTGATCTGTTCGCGCACCGATGCGGGAGCGGTGATCAGCGCGTTCTGCAGCTGAGTCAGCGCAGCCGAGCGGGCCTTCACCGCGGAGCTGCGCGCCAAGGAGAGCAGCCTGATCGACTCGACGGTGCCGGTAGTGCTCTTGGGCTTGGCTGTGGCTTCTCCAGACAGCACTTTGCGTGCGGCTGCCTCGGCATCGATCGCATCGTCCTTGCCCTTGCAGGCTCGGGTGTGGGGGTGGGGTGTGTTGACCTCGACCACGTCGACACCGGCGTCGAGCAGATGCCGCGTCAGCCCCGCGGCGTAGGAGCCGGTCGACTCGACACCAACCCGGTCCAGGAGACCGAAACGAGTGAGCCAGTCGAGAAGGTCTCGGTATCCGGCGGTGGAGACCGGGAACTCCTGGTCCGCGATTCGCAGTTCCTTGTCATCGAGTACGACTGCATGGTGGGTGTCTTTATGCGCGTCGATACCGGCGACGATCACAGGTTGCGTGGCGGCGGTGAGCACAGCGGTCATCGTGGGGCCCCTTCGCTTCGCGTACTGGACGACCGAACCGGTCCGGGCGGACACAACAGTGATGAGGTACGCGGAACAGGGTCCTATGAAGTCACGTCCCGTCCGGGACCGGTTGTCCGGACCCTGTGGAGAACCGCTCGAGGAGAGCCGACGGGTCCCGGCCAGGACAGCGACGTCAGGCGCGTCAGTTTATTAGGAAGTCAGACTCCCACCGAGCGGTTCCCCTCCATCCTCACTGTTTATTGGAGGCTCTGGTGTGTCCTGCGTTTTTCGGAGTCGGATTTCTGGATCCTGGGACCACGTGACCCTTGAAGGAGGGCATCGTGGGACGTCGTGGATACCCCGCCGAGTTCCGCTGCAAGGTCTTGGACCCGGTCCAGGCCGGACGCAGCGTCGCGGACGTGGCACACGATCTGGACATCTCCCGCCGAGACGGTCTACGCCTGGCGGCGCCAGGAGCGCATCGACCAAGGCCTGGCTCCGGGCCTGACCAGCACCGAGAAGACCGAGCTGGCCGCGGCCAACAAGCGCATCGCCGCGTTGGAGGCCGAACTGGCCATCCACCGCCGGGCCAGTGAGCTGTTGGGGAAGGTGGTGCCCCCAAAGGACGGTTCGAGGCGATCGCGGTGATGACCACGGAGGGAGATCCGGTCCAGGTCGCCGTCCGGGTCCTGGGGGTGTCGGAGTCGGGGTTCTACGCCTGGCGCGACCGCGGACCCTCGGCCCGCTCCATCCGGCATGTGCTGCTCACCGACGCCGTCCGCCAGATCCACGCCGCATCCAGCGGCGTGGATCTGGCGGACGGCGGGTGCACGCCGAACTCACCTTGGGCCGCGGGATGCGCGTCTGGCATGGGACGGTGGCGATGCTGATGTCCCGGGCCGGCATCAAGGGGATCGTCGGCCGCCGGAAGTGGCGGCGTGCGCGTCCGGACCTGGTTTCGGCCGACCTGGTGGATCGCCAGTTCGCCCGCCAGGGCCTGGATCAGTTGTGGGTCACCGATATCACCGAGCATCCCACCCGGGAGGGCAAGGTCTACTGCGCGGTGGTGCTGGATGTGTGCTCGCGGCGTGTGGTCGGGCGGGCGATCGATTCCTCGCCTACGGCCATCGAAGCTCACCACCCTGGCATCGACGCGTTGGAGATGCCCGCCGACGTGGTCGCGGCTTGGAGGGAGCGGCTACGCTCCTACACTGGCCGGGCCGGGGTCCGGCGCGAGCGTGGCGACCCCACCCAGGTGATGATGGCCGTGCGCATCTTTTACCTCGACCTTCAAGAATGGGCCCTGCCCCGTGAGCAAGAGTGACGCGCGAGGGCTGGAGAAGCGCAAGCGGGCCGTGGCCGCGCGCATGAACGAGCCACCCGCCAGCGGCTGCCGCACCTGCCGAAGCTGGTCGAGGACCTTGACAGCGGCGAGGTGTTCGATGCGGTCGAGTCCGAAGCCGATGCGTTCTGGGCTTGGGCGATGGCCGAGACGTTGCGCCATGCCAGTGTGCGCATCGAAGAGCTACATGCCGGACCAGTCCTTTCACCCGGGCCCCGGGCCGAAGCCAGTCGTTCCAGAACCGGCTAAGTCCGCAACATCCGCCTTGCCGACGCACTCCAACGCCAGACGTTCTCCGCGCCGCGGGCCTCGGACCAGCGCCGCCGTGACTGCGCCAGGCAGCGCGCCCGCGCGGCCGACTACAACACCGCCCTGCACCAGGTTGGCAGCTGATGATAGCCAGTGGCGGCCCGGACTGGCGAAGCGGGTGTCCCCGAAAATGGAGCTCACACCGGAGACTGATGCTCAGTGAGACAATGAAGAGCACTGCGTCCCGTTGGTCTTGCTCTAGCTCTAACGGCACACTGAGGAAAATTTCGCAAAGACCATCAGGGTTCGTTATCTGCTTGATCGGCTCGGGCCGCAGGCCTCCGTGATAGCGCTTACATCGAAAGAGAGGCGCGCCGTGCTCTACGGCACTGACATTACCGACTCACCCCTCACCGCCCTTCGGCTAGCTGCCGGGCGTAGTTTGCAGCACCCCGAGGACTTGTCCCACCCAGTCGACGTCACGCTGGTCACCGCTGAGAGGGTCGACGTTGGAACTGAGCGTGAGGCACAGGTGCAGCGCGGGCCACTCCAACTGTCGGGACCAGCAGCCATGATCACCGGCTACGCGGACGGGGCGAGATTCACGGCGTTCAGCGGGCTCGCCATCGACGCGGTTGGGATTGTCGGTTTGGCTGACGCCCTAGGGATTGGGCAGCAACCTCGAGTCGACTTCGGCAACACCTTCGAGTGGGTGGTACCAGGATGGCCGGAGGACTGGGCTAGTTCATCTCCGTCGTAGAGAAAAGGATGAGTGTGCCCTTACTCAAATGCACATGAGTAAGGGCACAAAAGCTTACCGTGAGCATGGTTTTTACCCGCGGAGGGCAGTACCGCTCCGGCGATCGTGGTGGTCTGCGGCAACGAACGCATCCACCACGCCCGCCTGGTGGGGGCCAGTTCGTGGCCGAGCATCCGGGTCTAAACCCTTCCATGTTCGTTCGTCGAGCAGCTCCTGGCCATCGCCGCGTCCCAGGACCAGTCCACAAGAACTGATCGACCGGTTCTGCAGCTAGAACGCTGGTAAACAAAGACACAAGGTCGAAAGCGGACTAGTTGTCGAGGTGCCCTAACCGAGCTCGTGTTCGTCATCGATGAATCGCGGGTGCTCTTCTGTATACACGAACTTGCTCATCGGCCGCTCCGCACGAGCATCGTTGTGTACTTTGTGATGGGCGGCTTGCATCTGTGAACCGAGTGCCTGCTGGGCTAGGTTCATGCCCGGCTCGACCGCTTCTCGGACCACGCGACCGATGCCACCACCCTGTTCGATGCGCTCTTGGGCGGCCTTCTGCATCTCACTCCAGCGTTTGCGGTCCTCTTCATTGACGAAACCGAGGAACTGCGTCAAGTCTACCTTGGCCATTATTTTCCCTTTCTGTTGCTGGTTGTCGAGAATTGCATTCAAATGTCGGGATGAAAATCGTTCCCCTGCTCTGGGGTGGATTCCGGTAGTGCGCTGCTTGCAGGCCGGGATTGTACCAGCTGTCTGCTGATGACGCTCTGACTGCCTCGCATGCTGTCTGTTCCTGGCGCGAGTACTTCCGGCGTCACCGTCGATCCACCAGCGAATTTCACCATCGGAAGTATGGTATCTTCGTGCTGCCCTGTCGCACGCGAACCGGGAACCGTGTGCTTTGTGACCGGATTCAAATCGAAATATTCACAGTCCTGCTGAAAAACTCTTCGGTGCTCGCCGCTGTATCCGCGCTTCAGCGCAGCTTCGTATTCGTGTTGGCGCCAGTTTTTTGGATCACCACCTTCCATGGCAACCAGTTCATGTACCAGCTTTTCGCAGGTGGGTTCAGTCACAGCTATTTTTTCGAGTGCTCTCACATAAGCGAGGGAGTGCAAACGATCCTGATTTGCGAGACTGAGAAACTTCATTGTGGCAGACATGCCACTCATTTCGCGCGTCCGAGCGTTGGATGCTTCATCCTGGCCCCAGGGCCTAAAAGAAGCTTCCTGGTCAACACTCGCTTGTGCCCGATCCGGGGGAAAAGGGATCGATGTTGCGGATCGATTCCGCCATACGCGCACAATGGGCCACATGTTCTGAGTCAAATTTCTGCCATTGCTTGCCTGCACTGTGTTGAGGACGTCGTTTGCCATGTGATTTGATATCGCTTCGATCAGCATGACTGTCCTTGCTTGATCATCCTCGGCGTCAGTCAAAACACTCTCATTGAAGAACCAGTCGCCTGACTTGCGAGCCGCACGTCCCAGTGAGACTCCGCGCAGCTCCATCTCGGCGAGCCGTTTCTCATCGACGTTGCCATGCTCGTCGACCAGGCCGACTCGGCGACATACCTCGCCCCTTCTGTACATGACCGCTTCATCAAGGGCAGCGAGGGGGCCGGTCGCAGCCGGTTGTGGTGTCGCTCCATGCTCGCTGCTGCTTGGTGACGAACTCCGCTCACCGTCACGTGCGTCGTCGTTGAGAGGATCCGCATCGGCAACATCGGCCTCCGCTGACTCGGAAGGAGAGTCTGGTTCGGGTTCAACCCAAACCCAGGTGCCTTCCCCTGGGCGTTCACGGGCCTCGTGCTCACCGAACCCGGCGTACTTCTCGATCAAGGTACGCAATCGCTGTTCCCACTCAGGACCCAGGCTGTCGAGGCACTGCGCTACCATCCGCGGGTGCGCGTGCAAGGATTCGAAGAGTCCCCCCATGTAAACCAGCTTTTGGTCCTGGTCACTGATCCCGTCACCACGCATGGATGAAAACATTGCACGCGCGCGGTCGAATCGCGCGCGGGCCGCGTCGTCTTCGGTCAACTCAACAGTTTCGGGGTACTCTCGAGTGATAGAACCAATAATGTACTGCTCTAGGACCTTACCGAACTCAGCTGGGCTATTGGCACTGGAGAGTTCGCCGTACACGGTCTGGGCCACCGCAACGCGGTGTTCATCGGTGCCCATCGGTTCGCGCAACGTGAAGGCACCACCGGTGATGACATCACCGTTGTAGACATCGACGTAGTCACCGGTCCAAGCTGTCAGCGACTGCGTGGTGCCTTCCACAAAGACTGGTTGAGGTTCGGTCTTGATGAACCGGCCGTGTCCCAGTTCGGAGAAAACTGCTGCCTGCTCAGGGTCGCGTTCGATGAGTTGGCCAACGATGATGCGCATGTTACGCGCTACCGCCTTACGGTCCAGGCCATCGTCATCCACATAGCCGTAAAGCGCACTGAGAGCAGTCTCAAAGTTTTTCTTGATCAATTCCCGGTCAGCGCCGGGTCTGCGCATCTCGTCGTAGGCGTTTTGTGCAATACCGACGTGCGTCAGTGCAGCACTGTGCTCGGTGAACAGGTCGCGGTTACCGCGTTCCATCCGTTCAATGCGCTCAAGCCTCCTGCGGTGACGCATCCCGGACAGGCCTCGCATGCCTTCCCGGCCCTGCCCCGTCTTGTCGAAATAGCGAGCTTCTTTCTCTCGCGACCTCTCTCCTCTGGCGATGATCTTCGCTTCACTCCGGTCCAGGCGTTTTCCGATTGCGGTGGCCACCTGCCCGGCATAGTCGCCTACCTGAATGCGGAAGTTCGGCGAGAGCAGCCACATCGCTGTTCCCATGCCGACCGAACGGAGAAGATTTTCTGCGCTGACTCCACGCTGGAGTGGTTGCAAGCACTGGAGCACCATCATTGAGGCGTACGCCTGGTGCAGATTGCTGAGCTTTTTGCGCTGTGTACGAATGGATTCACTAGCAGAAGTCATACCCGAGGTGCGCAAGTGGTGAAGGAAATCCTTCTGCGCGAGCTGTGTTTGCAGCTTGAGCCGGGCGCGCTGATCACCGTTGGGCCCAGCCGCGTCGTTCCGGGTCTGCTGTTCTCCACGAGCCCGTTTACGCTCGTACGCTTTGCGCTGCCCCTGCGGAGTGTTCGATGTGCGCTGCTTGCGATGCTGCCGCGCTTGCCGCACGCGCTCACCAGTTTGGGCACCGACCTTGCGCACTCGTTCGCTGAAGGTTTCGACCACTTCGGCGTCCACGATGTTGTCATCGGGATCTGGGTGCGTCTCAGCGTCTAACGTCCTCTTTTTGCCGGTCGCCACGCCCACTCCTGTCTCGTCTCAGTGCAGCGACGGGTCCACGTCGCTTGACTCGTCCAGTTCCTGTTCGGGCAGCGTCCCAGGCCTGGTGTGCTCGGCAGCCGCCGCGGCATCGATCACTTCTACTGCAGGGCTAGCGATGGTGTCGTCATGATTGTGCTGAGCGGTCGCTTTGTTGAGTACGGTTGGCGTTACCGTCGAGCGGTCGTCTGTCCATCTCAGAGCACCGATGCTGTGCTGCGGCATGGGGACCGCTTCACGGGAGTAGTCCACACCACTCTCGAGGACTCTTCTCGGTGGCTGGGGAACTCGCTGAGAAGCCGGACTCTCGTTGAGCCGCTGGTACTCCGGTTTGCGCTCGTAGAGCGAAGCGACGTCGACGCCCATCTGCCGACCCATCATCCCGTCGTGGTCCAGGCGCATGATCCACGCACTCGTGGCGGGAGCCAGCACTAGCGTGCGCTGATCGTGAACGTAGTTGAGGACTTGGGCCAACGCCACCCGGCCAGAGTCATAGCACTGACCGAACGTGCCTACCTCCTCAGAAAGGCGGCAATGGTGGACCCCATCCGCTTGACTGCCTTTCGACGAACCGATGTCGTTCGTCGTGTGATCCAACGGGGTGCCTGCGGGGTACAGTGCCTCACGAAAACCCCACAGTACTGCTGCTTCATCACAGATGGCTTGATTGATGTAGCGACACACTTCATTGTGTGTGAAGCCAGCTTCGTTGCGGACGAAATCTCTCACCACCGAGGCTAGGGACGAGGAGGTCACGTTTTCCCCTGCCTTAGACTCACCATCCGAACCTGTGCTGATATGCGAACTGCCGCTCCTTCGGCTACCAGACATCGCATCTCACTACTCCTACCCTACCCATGCCTCCAGGTTGCCTGATAGACCCCACCAGATCAAGGGGACTGTCTTCCCTCGTACTCTTCCGGTCGCTGCTGGGTGCGAAACTTTGCCGGTACGAACCCCTCCGGAACGTCCTGCCCAGTATGCGAATTTGACTGCCTCCCAACGTGCTGATACGGCGGCACATGCTTAGACCGCATCTGGTCGCTGCCTCGCCAGCTCTTCCGCTCTTGTGTGGTCTGAACCGCAGGCGCGCCAGTCGCTACCTGGGCTTTTTCCCCGGGTCGGAGCTGCGTGTCTTTGTTGCCCAGCGCCCGCACATCACCTGGACGATTAAAGCCTTCCTCGGCCTGCCCCACCGCCTTTTGATTTTTCGTCACTAGGTACGGGGTGAACCAACTACTACGCTCACCCGCGAACAGGTTTGAGTTGGCCTTCGCAGCCTCGACCAGGTCCTCGAACTCGCCGCCATAGGCCAAGCGGTCCAGCGTCGAGCCCCTACGTTCGCTGTTCTGTCCTTGGTCCTCAGGACTGGTCATCCGGCCTGTCGTCGGGTCGGTGAGCGCATGCGCCACCGCCTCGACGTGGGCAGGGTTGATCGCGACATTGAGGCCTTCCTTGGACGTGTACATCTGCAGGAACGTTTCCACCCACTCTTGGGTTGTGGCTTGGGCTTCGATGCCGTTCTCCTCGCGCGCCACCTCCCAGGATCCGCTGCCGTGATCACTCTGTCTCTTCTCCACCCGCAGGCCCTTCCACAAAGCGCGGACAGGTCCCATGATCATGTTGTACTTGTGTAGGGCCTCCTCTGGGTCATGCTTTGACTGGAGAATTGACTGTGTCACTGGGTAGGTCAGCTCCAACACTGCTTGGAGTTCCTCGCCGCGCAACGCCTTGACGCCGCGTTGTGAGTACATCCCAGCCACGCCAGTACCGTGCGATTTGACTGCCGTGGCGATCATGACGCCGTGGTCGTCCTCACGTGTGTGCTGGGGGCGTCCCAGGTCGGCAAACGTGTCGGGGTCAACCCCCAGATAGCGTGAGTAGTCGCGGAGCTTGGCCACCGAGCCCTTGGCCCCGGGCTCGATACACGCCTTAAGCACACTCCGCATGTGCGCTTCGGTCGAGTCGAAACGCAGTACCGCGTCGCCGTATTGGTCTTCCAGCGCCTCGCGGTAGTACTCGCTCAATCCGCGGACCAGCTCCCGGTTGCGTTTCAAAAACGACGCACGGTCGATGGTGCCCTCTGTCAGGTCGGCGTAGTTGTTGTTCGCCTCTCGCTTTAGTTCTGCGAAGACTGCCGCCAGCTCGGGCCGCATGTGTTGAGACACCTTGACGTCGAGGGCGTTTTGCATCGCCAACTGGTAAAAGCCGTCCTCATCTAGACTGCCCAGCTCCAGCAGGTTTGCCTCAACCGTGAGCCGCTCCAGGGCTTCAGCCTTGGCTGCCTTGGTCGTCAGTCGAAACACGCCCACGGAGTCGCCGTCGAAGTCGCCATCGAAACTCTTGTCCATGACAGGGTTGATTGCCACGCCAGTCAGCCGCTCGTCGATGGCTACGCGCATGTAGCGCACACCACCATCGCGAAGTACTGGGTCGCGCCAAATCATCGCATGGTCGTCCTCGGAAAGGCCGAGCGCTTCCGCCATAGCCGGGCCCATCGCGACCTGGTCAATGTCCAGTCGCGGATCGCAGGTCCACACAGCCGTCGCCGAGTTGGGTAGAGAGATCGACATCACGTTTTCGCGGAAAAAATTTCGCTTTCCTGAAAACCGTCTTCTTTTCAGGTCCTCAGTGAGAACGGCGTAGGTTCCTTGTGCGCGGCGAGGCGCCTCCTGAACCATCCTTTCCAGATGATTAGCCTTTTTCGGATCTTTTTCATCAGCCAGACGCTCCATGGCATGGCGATACCGGCACGCCTCTTTAAAGATGGCCAAATAATAGCGGGTGTAGTCGTGGGTGGTGCGCACTCCATCGCCAAGGTCTTGGCCGCTACGCAGATGCGCTGACATCACCGGAAGTCCCCATGATGTCTCACTGACCTTAGGCACCGTCGCCCCAGTGGGCATTTGCAACGGGAAAGGCAGCTCCATCTCGCCACCCTTGTTTCCGATCTGAGCACCGAAGTCCTCACGCATTTGCTTCCAATTGAGCGTGCCTTTAGCAGTGCGTATCAACTCAGGCATCGCGAACAGCCTGCGCGCGGAGCCTTCGGTCAGGTCGTCGTAGCCGATACGCAGGGTGCCGTCAGGTTCGATATCCAGTCCCACAGCCACCAGCATCTCGCGCAGGTTCGATGCCGCCGCGGTGTTAGGACCGTAAATCTCAGCCATGACGTTGCTGCACTCCTGGGCGCTGAGCGCCCAGGCCAGCTGAGCGGACGCTCTACGGCCTCGGCCTTCGGTCTGATCCTGCTGGTCGTAAACCCGAGTACCCTTGTCTGCGGTTTTTCCAGTGATGATGTAGCGCGCATGGCCCACGGCACCGGGCACCATGCCTTTGTCCAACAACCTTAGGTCCTGTGGATCTTCCATCATCTCGCGAGCGGTGCCACCGTTGAAACGGCTCACCGCGGAGAAAGGCGGCATGATCACGTGCAAAGCAGGGTTGTCGGCAAATACTCGATGAGCACGCACTAGACTGGAGTCATCTGCGTCGAAGTCGACGCCGGGAAGCGCATCGCGGTCGACCGTGAGCGAGATAACACCTTTGTTGCCGTGCAGGTCACTGATCTTGTCTCCGGGTATCAGTGGACGCATCAAACCGTCGGCACCGCGGATGCGGTACTTTTCGGCGAACTCCTTCGAGACGACCACAGGATCATCCAGGCCCCAACCGCCGAAGGTCATTAGGGCAGAGCCCTCTTTGTCAGTAATCGCCGATGCGTTGAGTAAGTTCACCAAGGTCATCTGTCGGCGGTCCCACGGGTTGTGTTGCATCGCGGTCAACTGAGCCATGGACGCTAACGGAGTCCGACCGCCCTTAGCGCCGACGGCAATCGTCCCGTCCTGCTCCACCCGCGCGTCCGCTGTAAGGTAACGAACAATGCCCTGGTTAACTGAGTTTCCTGTCATGTCCGGGTCAAAGAACCCAGACCCTTCTTCGGACAGCACTACCATGTTACGGCCAGTGCGAATCAACGGGGCGTCGAAGTTGTCGTTGCTTGGATCCCAGCCGGGGTCGTTTTTTGCGTTCCACTCGGCGTGCATGGTCGAGCCTGAGGCTAGCGAACTGGGGTAGCGCACCCGCCGGGCCTCGGTGGCCAGGATCGACTCGACCCATTGCCGGGACAGACCTTGTTCCTGGGCTCGCGTAATGAAGTCGACCTCATGGCGGGTGTCATAAAGTGCGCGGTAGACGCCGTTGAGGGAGCTAGGGTCACCGATCCGCGTGCGCATGGTCATCATGTCGCTGGCAATACGGTGCTCGATCCGCTCGGCCATGGTCTGTTCGTATCCCCGCAATACGGTGCGCTCTTCGACAGATTTTTGCTCACCAAGCTTTTGTGGCAACACGCGAGCTTCGTATCCGGGCACAAACATGTAATTGTCTCCGGAGGCGAATCGGGTCACTACTTCGCCATGTTGGCCGGGGCTGAAGATCTGTCCTATCTCGCCAACAGCAGGTCTGAGTTCCGTACCGTTCTGTCGGTACCGGTCGACCGTGTAGCGAATGATCCCGTTTCCGTCCACCTGCAACGAGGTGATTCTGCCACCCTTGCGTTCAATCGCCTCGGCAGTGACCTTCAGCATGCGACGTATGAACGGATCCTGGACCTTTTGTGCAGGTACCGCGCTGGCGGGATCGAAACTAATCAGCCGGTCCCGTACACTGCGGGTATGAAAGCTATCACCCATGAGTTCATTGCCTGGGATGCCCACCACGCGCAGCGCCGCGACAATATCGGCCTGATTGCGAAACTGCCCATATTCACTGGCCATCCGCGCGGCGACCCTGCCAGGGTTGAACCTCTCCCTGCGCATGAGTCCGCCGACGTCATTGACCTCACGGAGCTCGAAGGTACCGATAAACCCATCGGGGGCGTTCTGGGCATGATCGCGCACTTTCTGCTCAGGTGTGCCAGTGTAGGACAACTGGGCCACGAGCTTTTCGTGGGCCGCACGGGAGGCTTGGCCCTCCATGGTCAGCTCGCCGAGGATTTCGACTCTGGCTCGATACTCCTCCTCTGTGATGCCGGGTCGCAACAGTGTGCTTTGTGCTCCGCGCAGCACGTCCCAGTAAGAGCGCTGCACCGCGGCGATCTCGGGATCACCGTCGAAATCAGGGAAGTACTCCCCGTCAATGGCCGCCTCGGCGTTAGCTTTGTACTCGGTGATAAGGCCATCAGCATTCAGGGAGGCGTGCATGTTTTTCCGAGCGCTGGTCACCGCCTGGTGTAGAAATTCTGCAGCTTTTTCTGTATTTCCGAACCATGTGGAGGCGGCTGTGCGGTTAAAAGCGTCCTGGCGAATGTAGACGAACGCGCCTGGTATTTTTCGGCCCCTCACCTCTGCCTGCTTCGCCACGAACATGGCAGCGTTGTCACTTTCTGAAAAGTAACTGTTGGGGATTTCGTGCGGCTTGGTGCTTCTCCCTACATCATGTCCACCGAGTTGTCCGACCCATCCGTTATCTCCACGCCGAACGCTCTTGCCTTGTGCGAAGCGCAGGAGTTCCACGGCCTCTTCCGGTGTTGGCACATAGTGCGCCGTTGCGTTCTGGCCCATCGGCTTGTAATTGGTTGAGTAGGTCGTAGCCACTCCGTTGTCATAGACACGGCCGATGTAGTGTTCTTTCGCACGAATATCGGTGATGCGCACCTCTATCTTTGTGCTTTCGATCACGGCCTTGAGTTGGCCGCGGTAGCGGTCGGGTTCGATCCGGTACTCCACGCCTTGGTTGCGCAGCTCATCCAGAATTGCCACGGAGCGGCTCAGGGCTTGCGGACTCATGCACCGGTCAGGATCGACGTAGCCTTTCTCATTGCGAGTGCCCCGAATCACCCAATTGCGTGCCTTGCGGTATTCCGCTTCGCTCATCCTGCTCATGAGTTCACTCATGCCGGTTGCGTCGTCGTCGCTGTAAGCCCGGCCTGCCTTAGCAAGGTTCTTGCTGAGTTCGTCGTAGCGGTATAGCGAGAAATTTCTGTCCCGTACGTTGTGGAGCCGATCAACACGTCCATGCGTGAACCCGCTCATGGCATCTACCAGTTCGAGAGGAGCGTAAAGCTGCCGTGAGCCTTCTTTTTTCACTACATGCCGTGTTGACCAGCGTGGATCGTAGGGAGAAATTGGCAGCGAAGGGCCTCGCACACCCGGTTCCGGTTCAACGATGCGTCCCTGGTGCACGCGGCGCAGTCCCGTGATGTCGTGGAATTCCACGAAGGCGCGCCGATAGAGTTCGTTGGTGTGCGTGGCGTCAGAGAATAGGCCCCCGTGCCCCTGCCCGCTCAAAACCTTCTCTACCGAGGTCAACAACCTAGAGACACCAAGGTTGGGGTTGCCTATCCCACCCTCGACTCCTCCTGCAATCAGGTCTGCATCCAGCCTGCCACGTAGCATCCGGGCGGTCGAAACAAGAACGGTCTGCTTCGTCTGCCTTTGCACCTGTTGGATCGCCCGGTAGAACACGTGCTCGTAGAGGTACCGGCGTAGACCAGGGCTCTTCGGGTCCATGTAGGGCTTCCTTGCGGGACGGAGCCCGAGTTTGGGCTCAGTGTCGGTTTTATGGTGTATCGACTATAACGTCGTGGTCAAGGCTAGGGCCATAGGCCAAGCGCTCGCTCTCACCTGAATCTGCTTAAGAAAGCACCCAAGGGCGTAGGAGCAGTCGGTCCCGTGTCCGGCTATTACACGTCACTCATCAGAGTGGCCATCGCCCGGTCGAACTCACCGCGTGCCAGGCCCAGCCAGCTCTCCTGCTCGGCGAGGAACTCGTAGAAGGCTCCGTGCACGCGGAACCCGTGCAGGTCGGCGAGCTGCTCCGGGTCCTCGGCGAACACCCCCTCCGCCTCGTTCTCACTGGCCTGCTGGAGCCGTCGCATCGCCTCGGACTCGTCCTGGCGGGAGACGTAGACCCGCGAGCCGTCGGCGCTGCGCAGCGAGCCGTCCGTGCCCACCGAGAAGTGGGCGCTGTCCTGTTCGAGTGCGGGGCGCGCCGTCTTGTACGCCTCGATGATGTGTGTGTCCAGCGGGCCGTCCAGCGCGCCCGCGTGAGGTCGCACGGGATCGGAGGAGAAGTGGACCAGCATGTCGCGGCTGATCTGCCTGTCGGCGTAGCGCAGCTGACGGAACCCGTCCATCCTCGCCTGCTGGTCGTCCACGGCCTGCTGGGTCGCCACGTCGTACTCCCAGGGCATGTCCAGGTCGATGGCGCCCTCCAGGTCCTCGAGGTCGACCTCGTCGGAACCGCCCAGGTCGTGCTCCTCGGCGTAGGCCTCGCCTCGGGCGGCGTCGACCAGCTCCATGACCTCGTTGGCGTAGGTGTCGGGGTCCAGTCGCGCGACGTCCACCTCGGTGAGGTCGTGCGCCACCTTGTACTTCTCGCGGCATTCGGCGGTCAGCTCGGCCTGCTGCATGCGCTTGGCCAGCATCGCCTCGAAGTCGGGCTGGTTCATGCGCACGTCGAAGTCCATCGCGCTGGACAGCGTCGGGATGGTCTGGAGCGTGTAGTCGTGCCCCGGGTGCGCGATCGTGTCCTCGAACATGCGCCACGACATCGGCAGGATCGTCTCGTTGCGGTTCCACACCGGCGGGTCGCCCGCCCGGAAGACGATCGAGTTGCGCTCGGAGATGAAGGCCATGTCGTTGTAGGAGATGACCGGCTCCTCCTTGGTCGACATGGTGTAGGAGACCTTGCCCTCCACGCTCATGCCCTTGACCAGTTGCCCCTTGTCCTGGGTGACGGTCTTGGAGTCCATGTAGGTGGTGTGGCGCTTGCCGGACATCTTCTCCAACGTGTCGAGCATCGAGTCGTCGGTGCTCTTGAGGAAGACGATGTTGGAGGTGTTGCCCTGCACGATCTTGTCCACCGACTCGCCGTAGACGTCGCGCAGCTGCTGAAGGGTCTGGAGGATGAGCGTGAACTGCTGCTCCTGGCCCAGCCCGATCGAGAGCATCGTCTCGAAGCCGGAGATGCCGTGTCCCTCCGACTGGAGGTTGCCCAGCTCGTCGAGCATGAACCGGGTCTTGTACAGGGGTTTCTGGTTCTCCTTGGTCATGTACGACTTGTCGAAGTTCAGGTCGACCAGCTGTTTGACCAGGATGAGGATGAGCTTGGCGTACTTCATCATGTGCGGCGGAGTCACCAGGAACACCATCTTGGGCTGCTCCGAATAGCGCACCATCGTCTGCGTGATCGCGTTGGCCTGCCCCATTTCCTTCTCGGGCAAGGCTCCATTGATGTTGGTCAGCCGCATCTGCGGATAGGTGGTGTGCCCGGGCGCGAACGAGCCGTCGTCCTGTTTCCTCAGCTCCAGCAGGATGCCGTTGCGGATGATCTTCTCACCGGTCACCGGGTCGGTGACGTAGAACCGGCCGTTGAGTGAGGTCTGGTAGTCCTTGGTGAACTTGAAGTGGAAGGTGCGGATGAGCATGCCGGTCTGCGGGTTCAGCAACCGCAACCGGATGTAGGCGACGTTGCCGGAGAACTTGCCCTTGAAGTAGTAGCGGGCCCAGCCTTCTCGGGAGACGATGTCCTCGTGCTCGAAGTCCCCGCCGAGCGGCTGCTCGAACCTGTCGTCGGCGTAGGCGTCCCACTTGGCCTGGGCGCCGATCAGGTGGTCGCGCTTGAGGTAGTTCACGGCGAAGCGCACGCCCATGCGACGCGGGAAGCTCAGGCCCCCCAGGTCGGTGTTCTGGCTGGGGGTGCCCGAGGTGAGCGTGGAGATCGTCGGGTCGGTGAAGAAGCTCATCGCCGTGATCGCGATGCCGTAGACGCTCGCCAGCATCTTATCGGCAGCGCCCATCGCCCGCAGCGCGTTGTCGGCGTTGCCGACCAGGGTGCGCATCGAGTTGGTGGGCAGCGCCTTGGTGGCGTTGAAGAACAAGGTGAGCATGTCCAGCTCCTTCTTGTCCTCCCAGAGAAAAGCTTTGCTTAGGGCCTCCTCGTGTTCGGCCTCGGCCTCCTCACCGCGGAACGTGCCTTGCTCCGGATCCCCAAACTCGCCCTTTTTGACCTTTTCTTTGACTAGGTCCACCGGGTTCTTGACCTTCTTGGCCGAGAGCTGCACGAACAACTGATAGCAGTTGTACAGCGTGACCTTGCCCCACTTCTCGTCGAGCTTGGTCTCCAGGACCTTGGGGTCCATGTCCACCCGGGCGGCGTAGGCGCGCAGTTCGCGCTCCTCCTCCAGGTAGTAGTCGATGAGACCGTAGGCGGCGCGCTTGAAGGCGTTGTTGGCGGCGTTGGGCCACACGGGGTCCTCTCCGCCGTCGAGCGGGAAGAAGACGTCGGCGATGTTCTCGATGTACATCGCGCACTTGGTCGAGTCACCCTCCCGGGCGGCTTCGGCGGCCATCCCGAGCGGGTTGTAGATGTCGGTCTTCATCGCGTTGATGAGGTTGAACTGCACCACCTGGAAGCCGCGCATCGTGGCCCGCACGTAGTGCTTGACCAGTAGCTCGCCCTTGGGGTCGTTGATGACCATGTTGTTGGGCTGCTTCTCGCGCAGCCACATGTCGATCATCGGCTCGATGTAGGTCTGCCCCTTGCCGGCGCGGGTGATGGCCAGCACCATGGTGTTGACCGGGGCCGTGTCGACGATGTACGCCCCGGCCGGACGCTGCACCTCGTACTCGGGGAACTCCCAGTCGGCGTTGATCATGTCCGCGACGGTCTTGTGCCCTCCGAGCTTGGCGCGGTCCTTGCCGTCGGGGTTGTAGGGGATTCTGGTGGTGTCGAACCGCTTGCGGATGTTCTTGTCCTTCGGCAGACCGGAGGCCTCGAACAGGTCGTCGCCGAACTTCTCGTCGATGAGGGGCAGTTTCCTGGTGACCGCCCGGTCATCGTCATCGCGCAGGATCTCGCCCTTGTGGTAGTCGACGTCCCCGTCGGAGTCGAGCACGTCCTCCTCCGCGCGCTGGGCGACCTCGATCGACTTGAGGCCCTTGCGGCTCGCCATGACGTGGCTGATCATCGAGGAGGGCTGCACCGAGCTGTGCGCGCCCACGTCGGGGAACCAGTCGAACTTGCGGACGACCTCGTCCGGCAGGGCGATGTGCTGGTCGCCGTGGTACTGGTTGATGTCGCTGGTGTCGTGCAGCAGGTTCTGCGCGTCCCGGTTGCGCATGAGCAGCAGGTAGGCGATGCCGAACGCGGCCAGGCCCCCGCCGAGCGAGACGGCGAGCTTGAGCCAGGTCAGGTGGAGGAACCATCCCAGGAGCGCGTCGGGCTCGTCCTCGCTCGCGGCCTCGATCTCCGCCCGCTGTGCGGCGACGTCGTCGAGCACCCACTGCGGCGGGTTCTCCAGGGCCTCGCCCTCGGTGCCGTGGCACGGCTGGTCGGGGACCGCCTGCCCGGCCTCGTCGAGGACGCGGTAGCAGTACTGGGTCGCCGACAGCCTCTCGCGTTCGACGAAGTCGGGGACCGCGGGCCCACCGAGCGAGGTGGCCATGGCGCTCACCGTGAACTGGCCCACCGACCACAGCGCCCACACCAGCACGGCGACGAGGAGGCCTGCCGCGACCGCGAGGACGGTACGCGAGGTGCGGGTCCGTTTGCGTTCGATGCGGGAGCGGTCGAGCTGCTGGGATTCGTAGACGTCGCGATTGGCACGTGTCTCCTCGACCTTGCGCGACGAGATCTTGTCCCACGCACTCGCTCTGGGACTGGAACTTTTTCTAGCCATGAAATGTACCCTTCTAATGTCGTGTGAGCTGCTACGCGCAGAGAACTCTGGTTTATCAGGAGATATAGCTGTGTTGGCCTGCCACCGACCAGAGCAAACAGAGAACCTTCTTTATCGTGGGGATTGGCGCTCTACCCAGAGATATTCCGCAGTGCCCAACTTTCCTAGAGGGACCACGCGGGGAGGACCATCGCGCTGGTGGTGCCGGTCGACCCGTATCCGATCGTCCAGCCGATGATGATGCCAACTGCGGTGAAAAGCAGCACTGCTAATGCCGCTAGGACCAGAAGGAGCCTGTTGAAACGGCCGTTGATCCGGTTAGTCCGCTCCAGCTCTTCGGCGTGTGCTCGTTTATCGCTGTCTCGCTCCTCAAGCCTGCTGTGGTGCTGTCGTTGCATGCCATCCGTCATGCTCTGCATCTGCGCATTCATATCGGTGTACAGCCGGTTAGCTGAGTCCAGCTGCTGATGCTTGGTGTGCATCTCGCTCTGCCACTCCTCCTCCCGTTCGCGCAATCGCCTCTTGGCCCGCTCACGGTCACGCTCCAGCTCGGCCTCCAACCTGCGCACCTGGTTCTCGTGGTCAGCCTTGAGCTTCTCCACCCGACTCGTGTGCTCGGCCCGCATCTCTTCGACCCGGTTGTCCAACCGCAGCTGTTCGGCCAGTGCACTGGCGCGGGCGATGTCATGCTCGCGGTTCTCGTCGATGAAGCGCGTCACCCTGGCGTTCCACTGCTTCAGCAGCTCCATCTCCGCCTCGCGCTGCGTGGCTTCGCGCTCGGAGAGGAGCTGGAAAGTACGTGTGGTTCCCAGCTGCAGCCGTGTGTGCGCGTCCTTGCGACGCATCTCCAGCACGAGCTGGCGTTGATGGGCGTAGCGCTCCTCGTAGCGGCGCTCGACCTCGGGGGCCACGTCGGCGATCCTGCGCTCCAACTCCGGGCGGTACCGGTCCCAGAACACCTGCCTGGCACGGGCCGCCGCGACCTCGGCCCGCTCGTCGGCGTCCTTTTCGTAGCGCCGGGTGATCTCCGCGCGCTGAGCGCCGACTTCCTCGGGCGCCTTGGCTTTAAGGCCGGCGAACTCCTCCTCGGCTGCCGCGGAAAGCATGTGATAGACCGAGCCCTCGCGCCGTTCGTCGACCTCGCGCATGACCGACTCGGCGTGCAAGCTCATGGTCTTGACGAAGAGCTGGCGCAGCTCCTTACGGTGATCACCGTGTAGCTTCTCCAGTTCAGCGTTGGCCTGCTTCGCCAAGAGAGCGACCTGCTCGCCGAGCCAGTTTGTGGAACTGTTACTGAGCTTGAGCTGCACCGACGGCGCCCGGACGTCGAACGTGGCCTCAAACTCGGTGAACGGGATTTCCAGATCCAGATCGTCGGGGAGAAACCGTCGTGCGATGCTTTCCCGCACCTGCTCTTCGGTGAACACACGGTCCTGGTTCTGCTCGGCATAGTGTCGCCAAGGGGGAGGCTGTCCCTCATCGCCCCCCGTTACAAAGCCTCCTCCTCCGTCCTCTTCTTCCTCGTCATCCATCTCGTCGTCGTATAAGCCGGGCCCGTCGCCAAAGTCCTCGGAAAGCGACGGTGCCATGTCTTCGGGGCTTAGTCCCTCGTCAAACATCTGCGACGAAGGCTCGCCGTCGTCCAGAAGGTCGTCTTCTAACTCGTTGTCGTTGACGCCTCCGTCGGGAGCGGTCGCCGCGGTCACCGCGGTGGCCAATGGTTCGCTTTCGTCAGATGCGCCCAGGACTGACGGCGGTGTCGTGGCGCTAGTGCTGTTGGAGGTCAATGGGTCGACATCAGCGCTATCCGCAGTGCCGCCAGAGCCCGTAGTCGTTTCGATCACCTGAGACCAGGCCCACGCTTGTGGCAGTAGGTCAGACAGACTGCGGCTGCCGTTGGAGATGGTCACTGCCTCCGAGTAAGACGTCGCCTTGGGGATGACGGCGTTCACCAACAGGCGTTGGCGGTCCTGGCTCGGGATGAGGACCATCCAGTAGTACGTGGCACCGGTGAGCAGCGAGTACTCCCCCATCCGCTCCAGCGTCTGGGGGGTGGGGATGATGCCGAGGACTTCTTCGTCGAGAAGCTCGCGGGTGGTGACGGTCTGGATGTGGTCGTGGTTGATGAGCTCGATGAGCGAGCCCTTGGCCTCGTCCTTCTGCTGCTTCTTGCTCAGCCCGCCGATGTTCTCCACCGGCAGGGCCAGGGCCACCCAGGAGTTGCCCCCGGGCAGAACGAAGAGGTCGTTGCGGCTCAGCAGGTCGATCGCGGCGTTGACGGTGCTCTCCCGCACCACGCTCGCCAGCATCTCCTCGGGCTTGCGCCGCTTGGTGCGCTTCTTGCTGTCACCGCTCGGTGAGGCGGCCTGCTCCGGTCCGCCGGAGGACGTGCCGTCGACCGTCCCCTTCTTCCGCATGCCGTCGATGAGTCCCATCGGCACATCCTCCCGTTCTGACCATGACGTTTCGAATGAACTCGTTTATCGGTCTGCATAAAGTGCTTGTCGCTTAGTGATCTGCTGCTGCCTCCTTGTGTCGCCTCATCGTGCGGCGGCCACCTCGATGTGGGATTCGCTTTTGAGAAGGCCCTTGTCCTCGCTGCGCATCGTGCCGCGCACGTCCACCCGCAGGACCCTCTCGTGCGAGTAGGCGTTGACGAACGCGGCGATGGCGGTGGTG
Organism: Nocardiopsis synnemataformans; assembly: GCF_965343085.1. NCBI lineage: Bacteria > Bacillati > Actinomycetota > Actinomycetes > Streptosporangiales > Nocardiopsidaceae > Nocardiopsis > Nocardiopsis synnemataformans. Next base: position 48,972 of record NZ_CBDRFA010000027.1, read on the forward strand.
ACCTCGTCGGTCATCTTCGCGATCGCCGCGCGCGCGCCGCCCGCGTTGGAGTCGGTGTCGGCGTGGTCGTCGATGAGGTACTGGAGGACCCGTTCGGCGATCTCGACCCTGACCCCGTGCTTGACCATGACCTCGCGCCGCATCTGGCGCAGCTTGTTCTTCACGATCTTGCGCTGGGTCTCACGCGAAAGCGGCTGGAAGGGGACGATCGCGTCGATACGACCCAACAGTTCGGGCGGAAACTTGTTGTCGCCCTGCGTGGTGGAGATGGAGCGGCGGATCTCCTTCATCTTCTCCACCAGCTGTTTGCCCGAGCCGCTGTCGTCCACGTTGTACTGGGCGATCGTCTCGTAGATCTCCGAGCCCGCGTTGGTCGTGAGCACGATGTAGGTGTTGAGGAAGGACACCTGGCGGCCGTTGTCGTCGGAGAGCCTGCCGTCGTCGAGCACCTGGAGCAGCACACGCGTGATCGCCGACGCGGCCTTCTCGATCTCGTCGAACAGCAGCACCGCGTGCCCCATGTCCCACACTCGCTTGGTCAGCTCCGAGCGGAACAGGTCCAGGGATTCCTCGCGCGCGAACTCCGACATGTCGAAGCGGATCAGGTGACGCTGGTCGTCACCGAAAAGCAGCAGGGCGAGCTGCTTGGTGAGTTCGGTCTTGCCGACCCCGGAACTGCCCGTGAAAAGAAAGGAGGACATGGGCTTCGTTTTGTCGTTCAGGTCGGCGACGCACAGTTGCAGCCTTTTCGCCACCACACTGGTGGCGAAATCCTGGGAGAACACCGCGCTGTCGAGCTGCTTCTTGATCTGCACCGCGTCGACGCGGAAGGCCACGTTGACGTTCGTCGACTCCATCAGGACGTCCGCCAGCAGGTCCCGGTCCATGGGGCGGCCGGTGTGACGGTGCCAGCCCACCATCGAGTCGAGTACCAGGATCGACTTGCGCGGCTGCGTCGAGGCCGGGATGTAGCGGTTGGTGTACTCGTAGATCAGCTCGAAGAGGTGGTCGTCGTAGAACTGCTCGGCCACCCCGTAGCGCTTGGCCATCCCCTTGAGGATCTCCACCGTGGTCCTCTGGCCGGGAGGGTTGACGTTGATGCGCTGGAGGCGTTCCATGAGCGGCTGGTTCGGTGCCACGTACTTGTGGAACTCGTCGAAGGTCGTGGCCGCGATGACGCGGATGCCGCGCGCGCCGGAGGCCGCCAGGACCGGCTTGAGCGCTTCGACCGAGGCCGCGCTGAGCTGTACCACCTGGTGGAACTCGTCGATGAACAGCACCAGTTCGACGTGTTCGTCGGCGCTGAACCTTTCGGCCTCGTCGAACAGGCCCTTGAGCAGCGCGGCCATTTCGTCGGGGGTGCTCAGCCCGGCGATCATCCGGGCCAGGTCCACTTCCATGTACACCCGTTTGGTGTCTTTGAGCATCGCCGCCTGGACCAGGGCGGTCTTTCCCGCTCCGGCCGGAGCCAGCAGGAGGGCGTTGCACAGTTCGGGCCGGGCCATGGAGGCCATGAGCTGGGAGATCTCGTGCTCGCGGCCGACGATCTCGCGCTCGGGGGCTTTGAGGGGGTCGCTGTACCGGGCCAGCTTCGGGTAGCGCTCGTTGATCCTGTCGTCCGGGGAACCGTCCGGTTTGGTGAACAACTGCTATCGCCTCCGCGGACGGGAGAAACGCGAAATCATTCCATTTCTGTCGCAAACGAGTACTTTTCTATTGCCCCAGCAAGCCAAAGATTCGCAATCGAAGCTTGGCTTTTTTGTTCCGGTGTCCATTGTGTGCAACCAACTCCAGAGATGGCACCTGTCAGCCCATCTGCGGCTCATTTTTAGCGGTCTCTGGCTGCTGCTGCACCCATCCCTGGCCAGTGGCTCCCCTGGCCTGCTGATTTTGCTTGGCTGCCTTGTTCGCGGCTTGCTTCTCGAAGATCCGACTCATAATCGTCTTACCGTCCCTGCCCGGATGCACCGACAGTCCGGAAGGGCGCACTGTTGTGATCTTAGGGATCGCCCCGCCTTCCTTCTTGCTGAAGAAAAGATCTGCCTGGTATCCAAAGGCGATGCCGACCTGCTCGCCGTTTTTGTTCAGGACCGGGGTCGTGTTACTCCCAGCCGCCTCTCTGATTGCTCTCGCCTGCTTGGGAGTGAACCGGGCCATGGTGTTGTAGCCGCTGCGAGTGCCAGCGTCCTTAGTGGTCACCAGAGCTAGCGAGGACTGGCCCGGGGCGCGTCGGTCTTCCGGGTGGAGGCGGTTGTCTAAGTAGACGGCCTCCACTGCGTTGCTTTCTGGGTCGCGGACGACAGCGGAGTTGTAGAAGATTGCCACGAGGTTGACAGCCTTAGTCGCGGCCGGACCGTAATCTGCCCTGCGCAGATTCACCATGAGGGGTCTCCTTCTCATGTCGACCCAGGTCGGGGTACCTGGGCCACACGTTGACTAACGGTCTCCTTATCGCCACCCACACGAATCCTGAGCTGCACGAGCTTGGTAGTGACCGAAGACGGTGGCGACCATAGACTGTTGCAACCGTATAATGCAGTAACAGTGCCACACAAGCACCTAGTTGCCGCCCTCATCTTTGCTGCAGCCCGACCCCCTCCCTCGGCATCGCCGCCGCGGATGGATATACCGCCTCGTCCACCCGCCGCATGATCTGCTCGGACAGGCGCTCGCTCAACATCACCGTTGGTGATCGACGTATCGGCTCACTCCTGTGCATTAGCTCCGCCATGCCGCTAGCCAGCACGGCCGCCTCGCCTCTACGCTCGATCTCGTCGATCTCGCGCACCAGCTGCCCCATTGCTTGAATATCCCTCATCGGCAGCTCGGAGATCAGCTCCGCCTGCCCCGAGCCTTCCAAGTAGGCGATGGCCTCGTCGAGTGCTTCGCTTCGGCGCTGAGCCCAGACCACAAACTCGGCTTTAGTCTTATCGCCGATTACGACGTCGCGAGGGAAGTCGTAGCGTAGATGGTGCAAGTCCAACCCCTTGACCTCCTCGAAGGGGTATTCGACACCGGCGCTTACGCGCGGCACCGTCCCGCCATTTCCGTCGCTGATCACCTCCAAGACCAGACCACGGCCTGCGAGCTCCACACGCAAGTCCATGAGGTTGCGGTCGTACTCGATGCGCATGGTGTGGATGCGCTCGTCGAACCGGGCCAGAGAAGCGTCGTTTCCCAGGGACACTAGATGACCACCTGCTTGGCTGTAGACCTCATAGCCAATCCGCTCTGCCTCGTCTGGGTCCTTAGCTCTGCGCAAAACTTGGTCGTTACGCATCGCTTCCAAAGAAAGCAACCGTTCTTTATAGACGGTCAGACGCGCCAAGGGCTCGTGCCAGACTGCCGTCGGTGGAGTAAACGGCAAGAACGATCGGTACTTGGATGTAAGTCGGGCATGATACTCCTCCTCCTCCTGCCAGAACCGATATAGCGCGCGCGAGCTCACCGAGGCCATGCCTATGGAATCGGCGGACTCCCACTCACGCGCACTCCTGTGCGCCTGTTCACGCTGGGCGGTGTGGTGGTTAAGTCGTGTGGAGTAGGAACGCAGACGAAATCCGAAGCGCACGATATCGCCATGGGAGTCTTCACTCTCGCGCACGCGAGCCGCAAGATCCTCGTAATTCATACTCATCGCGTCGAGCAAGGGGGTGCGGACGCGAAACGCTTTCTGCGGTAGCTGTCGCATTAGCGCGTAGACGGCGCTGACCCCCTGTTCGACTAGCCGCTCGCGGCCCCGCTCCTCCAGCGCCCGCCGATATCTGGCGTCCATTCCCTCACTTTGAACCTGGTGGTCGAGGTGTTTGCGAAGCTGCTCGATCGCTGCGGACATCGGCGAGCCGTCGCGGCTAAGCACCTCTTCGACCATCTCCCGGGCGATGCGATCGGGTTTGCGCATCTCGAGCCGGTCAGTGCCCAGCCGCCACAGCCTTCGGTTCTCGGGCAGGCATGCGAGTAGGAACTGAGGCAGCGCCTCGCGCAGCATCTGCTGATGCGCCCAGCGCTTGACGAATGTGACCACGTTCCGCCGCTCGTAGCTGATAGCCGAGGACAGATGCGCCACACCTCGCTTCTGATGGAGGAAGGTATCGACGCCGCGGCGCAGCAGGGCCCTAGCACGTGCGGTGATCTTGCCCTTTTGGGTGCCGTCGGCGGCCCGGGTGCCGTGGCCTGCATCGACCATGGCTAGATGGCAGTGGACGTGCTTGGTGTCGATTTGGATTACCCCGACGTAACGCAGTTCATCGTACTGTGCCTGTCCCAGCCGATGCAGTCCATGCATGATGGCCATACGCAGCTTCATCTGGTCCACCTGCCCCTGGTAGTCACCACGGCGGCCGGGCTCAAAATCCGTCGGGACCAGGCCATGCCTCCGCAGGAACTCAGGTGTGAACGAGATGACCGTTTTCATCACGGTATGACCTAAGTCGAACAGGTGCTGCACGTCACTGGCGGCGGCCTTCAGCTGGTCGTGTGACATGGAGGTCGCCCCATAACCAAAAGCGACTCCGCCCAACCCTTGAGCACGGGCTATGCGCTTCTTGAGTAGACCAGGACTGTCCACGTCAGTGCTCTCAGCCGCGTGCTCTCGTGCCATGTACCGCTCGAGAAAGTGGTCGGTGTGCCGTCTGCGGATTGGGGTCATCGTTTCAGTGGCCGCTTCACGCGCCATGTATCGCAGCACGTAGGCGCCAGGGGTGCTTCCCCTGCTCCCCCGCGGGCCGCCGCTCCTGCGAAAGGAGGGCAACGGCACGGAATACTCGTTGACTATGACGACGTCCTGCTTCAAACCCACGGCTGCTTCCCTTACTCCCCCACATGGCCCATGACCCGCGCCACGTCCTTTTCTGCGAGTTATTGCTTGTGTAAGCCCTGATGGTTATCCGATGTCTCCACCTCTTCGGGAGCGTCTCTGCACTGTCACAGATTGGTTCAAGCACCGGGTTGGTAGTCGTCGGTCTCGTCCTGCTTCTCGACCGGGGCTCGCCGGAAGACGCTCCTCGCACGGGCCGGGGCGGCACCGGCCTCGGCCGTGTCCTCGGCGTCCTCGTCCAGGTCGAGGAAGTCGACGTCGAAGGCCGCGGCCCGCGTGTGCCCGGTGCCGTCGCCGTGCTCCGGGGCCTCTCCGGTCCTGCTCGACAGCGCCTGCTCCACGCCGGGGGCGATCCGCTCGCGCAGCACCCCTTCGGGGGCGTCGGGGTCGTAGTCCACGCCGGGCCTCTTCGTGCCCTCCTCGGCCCGGCGGCGGGCCTCCACCTCGTTCATGAGCCGGTCGAACACGCCTTCGGGGGCCTGCCCGAACCGGTTCAGGGCGGTGTCGCGGTGGGCGGGCCCTGTCGGCCGGCGGTGCTCGACGTCCTCGAACTCCTCGTCCGCGAACAGGTCCCGGATCGCGCCCGAGTGCGTGGGCACCGGGTGTTCGCTCCCGGTCGGGGCCTGCTGCTCCGGACCTTGGGAGGAGTAGTGCGGGAAGTACTTGGCGAGGTTGTAGCCGCTGGTCTCCTCGGTGAGCACGGTGCTGTTCTGGTCGCGCACGTCGACGAACACCACCGGGGGCTGCGCGGTGCTCTCCGGTCCGACCACGAGGAAGTCCGCCTCGGCGGGCAGTTCCCACACGATGCCGGTCATCGACTCGGGCACACGGAAGCGGGTGCCGAAGTAACCCTTGCGGACCAGTTCGGTGAGCTGGGCGGAGTCGAACTCGTAGAAGGCGTCGATGACGGGTTCGGCCCCCTGGCGGAAGGGCAGTTCGGTGATGCCGTAGGGCAGTTCGACGTCGGGCTGGACCTGGACGAGCTGTCCCCGCAGGTGCAGGTAGGGACGGTAGTTCTGGTCGGCGTCGTGGTGGAGGATCGAGACCGTCTCCATGCGCACGGCGATGTCGCAGGGCACGGCGCGCAGGGTCTGCACGTCGGCCTTGCCGTGCCGGGCCAGGCGGTGGAACCAGGGGTCGGTGATCCGCAGGGGCGCGATCTTCATGCGGGGCGTTTCGCTTTCGTGTGGGGGTTGTGCTGACCTGTCAGCGACCGGTGCCGTCGGTGGCCGGTGCGGTGTCCGCCTCGTCGCCCAGCAGTGCGCGCCGGGCCCTCTCGCCCAGACGGCGCTGGGCCAGCCAGAGCGAGCGCACCACGACCAGCACCAGGACGAACACGAGACCGATGAGGAACAGCGACGGCGCCAGCCAGTGCACCAGTTGCAGCTCCAGGGGAGAGGACGGGCCGACTCCGGTCCCCGTCGACACCACGACGAACGTGTTGGGCACCACGGTCACCGCCGCGAACATCGCCAGCACGTAGCTGGCCAGGCCGGAGGCGACCATGAGCCCCGCGCGCACGGCCGCCAGAACCGAGCGCGCTCCCGGCTCCCCCACACGCGCGCGGATACGGGCGCCCAGCGGCGCCGCGGTGTCGCCGGTGTCGGCCTGCTTGGCCTCGGCGGCCCGCTGCGCGGCGCTCTTCCTCGTCCGGGGTTTGCGCTTGTCCTCGGCCCCGGCGGCGGTGGTCTTCATGGGCTCTCCTGTCTGGGAGTGGGGTTTCGGGTGTGCGTGCGCTAGGAGCGTTCGGGGACCCCTTCGGTCCAGTGGGCGTCGATCCCAGTGACCGCGCCCCCGGTGTCGGTCGACCACGTCACCGACAGCGACGCGACCGGCCCCGCCTCGCCGTCGGCTCCGTAGACCTCGACGAAGCCGAAGTAGGCGTAGGTGCTGCCTTCGACACCGACCAGCACCGGCTCGAACGGTCCCAGCCTCACCTCCGAGGCGCCGTCCAGACCGGGGACGCCGTCGCGGGCCAGGTCCTCGAACAGGGCCGGGAGTTCTCCGCCGCTCGGCACGGTCAGCGCCGCCGAGGCGTCCTCGCCCTCCACGACCGTCCCGAGCAGCAGAGCGCGCATGGCCTCAGCGTCGTTCTCCAGCCGTTCGACCCGGACCGCCGAAGAACGCCCCAGAGCTTCGGACCAGACGGCGTGGAACTCCTCCTCGGCCTCCTCGGCCTCGGCCAGGCGTTCCTCCACCAGGGCCGCGACCTCGGCGCGGTCGGCGTCGTGGCCCGAGGACGCCGACCACAGGGACAGACCGCCCACGGCCAGCATCAAGGCGGCCACCCCCAGCGGGGCCCAGGACAGGGCGCGCCGGATCCTCTGGCGGCGGATCCGGCGCTCACGCTCGTAGGCCTCGATCTCGGCCAGGCTCATCACTCACCGCCCTCGGGCTCGTCGCCACGCGTGTCCTCGCCGCTGTCCTCGGCGGGGCCGTCGGTGTCGTCCCCGCCGCCGTCGGCGACCGTGCCCAACACCAGGTCCTCGAACTTGTTGACCTCCGGGTCGTACTGGCCCTGAAGCCAGGCGACGGTCTGCCCTGTCTCGTCCTCGTCCAGGGTCCAGACCATGCGGATCGCCGTGTCCTCCTCGAAGACCTGCGCCTCGTGGGTGGTCCAGGTGTACCCGGCCAGCGAGGAGTCGTCGTCGAGGGTGGGTATCCACGAGTGCCACCGGCTCACGGCGTTGAAGCCTTCGGAGTCGCGGGCTCCGGCGGCGAAGTGCGGCGTCAGTTTCCTCTCCAGGCCTCCGACGGCGCTCTCGCGCAGCCCTTCGGCGCAGGCGGCGCGCTCCTCTTCGGTGTAGTCACGGCTGCTGGGCGGCGGGTCGTCGAGGTAGGGGGAGCACTCGTCGCGTTCGCCCAGTCCCGGCGTCCGCGCCGGCAGGTCGTCGACGTCGATAGGCCCGGAGTGTTCGAGGTAGGTGTTCTGCGCCGCGGCGACGTTCTCACCCGCGGTCGTGGCCTGGAGCAGCCAGCGCTGGGCCTCGTCGCCGCCGGGCATGCCCTCGACGCCCTGCTGGGCGGCGGCGATGCGGTCCTGTGCGGCGAAGCCGTCCTGGGCCTGCTCTTCGAGTTCGGCCTGGTGCTGGGCACTGACCGTGCCCGCCATGGCCATCAGCACCAGCGCGCCCAGTGCCGTCAGGACGGTGGTCGACCAGTACCCGACGCGGATCAGGACGGCTTTGGGGCCGGCGGTCGAATGGCGCGGCCGGGGGGCCTCCTCCTGCTGCTGCTCCCGCTCCTGTTGCGCGTGGGGGACCGCGACCAGGCGTCGGGCCAAAAGGTTGCCTTGGTCTGGGAAGGGAGGCTCGCCGTTTCCGTCTGATCCGTCAGTCACGTGTGTCTCCTCCCTCTAAGACGACGGTGCGATAAAGAATCTTTCCTTATACAACTGCACAAACCTACCCTTTTGATACGACGACTCTCGTGCTCAACCACTAGTTAGGCCGCTGCTCTAACCAGCCGTCGTCAAATCAGTAAGGGCCTGAAGACCGCACCCGGGACGTGGAGGCGTAACCCTCGACGTTCGAGACACCGCCGTCGCCGTCGGTGGTCAACAACACCGTTGACGTACTGAAAGCGCTGGCCTGGCCATCGTCGGATGAGGTCTCCACATTGGCTAGGACCAAGTAGCTGTACTCGGTGCCCTGTACTGACAGCACTTCGGTACGAAAACCGTCCACCCGCGAGTCGAGTCCCAGAAGGTCTATCAGCGCGTACTCGGTGCCCTCGGCGTCGACGTTCATCGGTGGCTTAGGTAGAAACGCGGTCATGAACTGCGAGTTCTCGTTCAGGCCGTAGACGTTCGTCATGGCGCTGCGCGCGTCGACGTACTCGGCGTGGCTCTCCCACGTCAGCGCGGTGTCCAGCACCTGGTCGATGAGCTCATCGTCGGCGTCCAGCCGTGCGTGGTCGGCGCCCAAAACCTCGCCGGCGACCTCGCGCTCCCTCTGGTCCTGTGCCTCCTCGAGCCCGGCCCTGCGCGCCAGGAGTTCTTCCATCCGCTGCTCCTGGTCGGTCAGGGCCGCCTCCTGCGCGCCCCGTGTGGCGGCGAAGGAACCGCCGGCCACCAGTAACAGCGCGGCCGCGGTCAACGGGAAGGCATTGCGTCGGACGAACCCCATTAGCTTTGGCCGTCCTCCCCCGTCCTTGCCCTGCCGCCGAACCGTTCGCCGATCGTTGTCTGACCGACGTAGAGGCTGTGAAAAGCCCCCATGTCAGCGTCGTAAGTGCTCCGGGCCCAGGCCAACAGGTCACCGCTTGCGTTGTCGCGGTTAAGCCACGCCACACTGACCGATCTCGAAGAGCCAACGCGGGGTGTGGCCGAGACCAGTTCCCAGGAGTTCAGTGACGCCTCGGCGTACTCGCTGCGGCCCTCGTCGGCGTAGCGGACGTACCAGGGGAAGAGCACGTCGATCTCGCCGGGGCCGTAAGGGACGTCCGCGCCGGGGCGGTAGGCCTCCTCGTCCTCGATGATCCGGGCCGACTCGTCGAAGTAGTCGACGAGTTGCCTGCGGTGTTCGCCCACGGGCGCGAACGCCTCACCCGCGTCGCCGTCCCCTGACAGCTCCACGTCGTTGAGGTCGGCGAGGATTCCCTGGTAGGCGCTCTGGAGCTCGGCGACCTCCGCGCCCTTCCGCCTGGCCTGGGCCACGGCCTCGTCCAGTCGCCCTTCGAGCGTGGCGGCGTCCCCTTCGTCCCACGAGGCGTTCTCCAGAGCTCGGATCTCGCCTTCGAGCAGAGCGATCTCCCGGTCGTTGGCCTCGCTCCGGACCCGGGTGATGTCGGTGCTGGATGCGGCCAGTGCCCCGGTTCCGATGGCGCCGACCATCAGGGCCCCGCCCAGGCTCAGGCGAGCGGCCCGGCCCGCGTTGCGTCGGAGCTCCCGCCCGCCGCCGCGCTGTTCCGCGCGCTCACGCCTGCGCTCCTGCCGCCTGGCGCGGCGCTCGCGCAGCATCTCCTGCACCTCGTCGCCGGTCACCCGCCTGCGGTTGGCGCGCTGCTTGGAGTGGTGGGCGTCGAGGCGCTCCATCACCTCCTCGCGGTTCATCTCACGCCAGGGCTTTTTCTGAGTCACCTTCTGCGGAGCGTCGTCGCCGCTGTGTGAAGCGCTTCCTTCGACCACCTTACGTTCCCCTTAATAGCAGCCTGCTGTCTAGGATCGGCTACATGAAACGGTCGGGACCTACGCTGATATGGAAATGATCGATGTGGTTCTGTGTGTTGCTCCCACGCCCACTGGCATCCCGTGTGGTCTCGTTGTTCCACGGGCCGACGGGATCTTCTTTGATGGACCAGACGCGGCCATCCCACAGAATGCCTTTGATGTTAAACTCTTCGGCTCGCGGGATGAGGTAGTTCACAATAGTCGTCCCAGAGTCGTACATCTCTTCGGTGGGGACCTTGTTGGACGGTGCCATCATGTAGTCGATTGCTTGGCCATTGTCGTGGTTGCTCCCCGGTTCGTTGCGCTGACCACCAGCCGATAGGAAGAAGCCTCCGAACTTCTCCTGCAGGTGATCGTGCAGATGGCAGGCGTCCGGGTGCATCGACCCCAAAGAATCGCAGGGGATCTGCTCACCGGCCTGAACCACCTCATCGTTACCACCGTCAACGTTGGCAGTGCGGCACTCCTGCATCACAGCGGAACGGCGATTTTCATTCGCGACGGAAACCGAGACTTGTGTTTGCTCCAAAATGGAGTTGGCCAGGTCTTCGTTAGCTTCCCAAGATCCCATCTTCGCGAACCATACGGCGGCATACTCTTGGCGTTCGCTGATCCGCGTCTGGTTAACAGGAGTATTCAGCGTCAGGCCTTCCCATTCCACCATCCAGTCCCTTGTTGACCCCTCAACCGAGCCAGGCGCATCCGCGATCAAATCCTTAACGAATTGCACACGCCGTGGGTCATCAGCAGAAAGCATAAAACCGAACTGAGTCTCGATCTCCCACCACTCCCCATCGGTCTCATCGGCGTATTCGGTGAGCATCGTGTTGCGATCATTAGTCCACTGCCCCAAACCGATACCCACCAAATCGATAGCAGGCCACATCGCGGCGTAGTCAGCATTGATCAGTTCGACTTTGAAACCGTTCTCTTCCGCCTCCCTCGTGAGAGGGCCGATGCGGTAAGGCTCGGTGTAGATCGTCTCGACGGTCGTCGGATCGAGCAACGACTCCTGTTGAAAGTTGCCCAGGACGCCCGCGATGTTCTCGTCCTGCATGCCCATACCCGCCAGGATCGAGTACACCTGCTGCGCTGTCTCCTCCATAGCTGCGGTATCGGCTGCGGACTGGGTGTTGTCGTCGATCTCGCGCACGGTCGCCTCAGTCATAGGACGACAGTCCAGCGGTAGGGCATCACGCTGCGCCGTGGCGTTGTTCTCTTGGACGGTGTACACCGACCCAGCGACTAGGCTGACCAGGGCCAGGGCGGCCGCTCCGATCGAAGCGACGGCGCCGGTGACTGCGCTGACAGCGCCGCCAAGGGCTGAGGCAACAGCTGCGCCCAGGGTAAGGGCAAAGCCTGCCATCATGTTGGTAGCTGTAACCACCGCCAGCCAGAGCGCCGCCATCAGGTTCATAGCCGCAGCAGCCATCGCGGCCATCATGCCTTTGAGCCAGTTCAGGAACATCGCGAAGACCGCGAGTTGACCGCCGACCCCGGCGGCCGGGACGGCACTGGCCGCGCCCACTCCCTTGGCCACCTTGCCCATATCGGCCTCGGGGCCGCCCTTGGCTGCCTCCGAGGTGCCTCCGGCACCCAGTTTGGGAGTTAAGGCGCCACTGACATTCCCAGAACCACCGTCTGCTGGACTGACGTCTCCGGCGCCGCCCGTGGCTTTGGCCGGCCCGTTCGGTAAGTGTGCTCCCTCTGCGTTGGGACTGCCCTGTACCCCACCGGTCTGAGCGACGTCAGGGGTAAGCATTGCCTGGTCCGACGCACCCGAACCGGAGCCCGGGGGCTGCACGCCCCCCGCCCCGCCACCACCGGTACCCGCCATGGCGTCCTCTCCTCTCGCCTCTGGACGCCTTCGTCCGCGTTGCCCGCACTGCTCCCGTACCGCTTCGCGTCAGTAGGTGAGCAGGGCCTCCTCGCCCGCGTTGATCGACCCGGACGAGTCGACCCCGCGCAGCGTCACCTCCAGATCCAGCAACTCGCTGTAGGAGTCGACCTGGTAGGAGGTCTTGAGGCGGTGGTAGTCCTGGTAGGCCTGCGTGGTGTTGTTCATGATGTCGGTCAGGGGTTCCATCGCCTGGCTCGTCTGCCCGTGCCCTTTCAGGTCGCTGCCGTCGGTGAGTAGCCACTCCATGTCGTTGGCCGAGAACCCGGCGTTCTCCTCGTCCTCGGCACGGGCCTTCTCACCGAGGAACGTCACGTAGGAGGTCTCGTCCGCGGGCATGACCGCGTCCAGGTAGCCCTCCTCGACCGAGCCCGAGCGCCAGTCGAAGTCGTAGCCGCGCGGGTCCACCCAGTCGGTCTCCAGCGCGAGCGTGGACTCGGTCTCGCCGTCGGTCGGCTCACCGGTCACGGCGTCGCCGTCGACCTGCACCGGCACCTGGGGCGGCTCGATGAACACCCCGTCAACGTTGACCCGGCTCATCTCACCGCCGTACTCGTCGATCCGGGCGAGAACGGTGCGCATCTCCATGAGCTGCTCGTCCATCGCCGCGCGGACCACCTGCTCCTGCTCGGCGACCACCAGCTCGTAGTACAGGGCGGCGGGGTCGATGCTCCCGCCCTCCAGCGAGGCCGCCTCCTCGGTGCCCGACGCTCCGGGGTTGACGAACAGCCGCCACTGGTCGAACTCGGTGAAGCTGCCGTCGTCCTGCAGGTCCTCGCGGAGCTCGCTCCCCGTGCCCTCCTTGTAGACCAGTTCGCTGTTGGCCCGCAGGGTCAGACTCGCGATCTGTTCCTCAAAAGGCGCGTCGGACTCGAGCACCACCCCCAGATAGCCGGTGGAGCCGAACACGACGATCGAGCCGGTGATGGCGGTCGCCAGGGCCTGGGTGTGGAGCTGCTCGTTGGAGCCGGTGAGGAAAGCCTGGTAGTTGGCGGCGTCGGTCGAGAACGATCCGGCGGCGGAGTCGTCGAACCGCATGAGGACCAGGGCGCGGGTGCCCTCTGCGTTGGTGTAGACCCCGTCGACGGTGCCGGACAGTTCGGTCCTGGACGTGGTGAAGGAGGCCGTGTACAGCGCCGTCTCGTCGAGGCGTGCCCTGTTGTTGGCGGTGGCCGAGACGATGGTGCCCACCAGCAGCATCGCGAACGTGGCAGCGACGACGCTGGTGATGACCCCAAACCGCTCGATGGCGTGGTGGGGCCCCAGCTTCAGCTTCGCCGCGTATGTCTTCACGGTCTCTTTCATCGGAAGTCCTTTCGGACGGGGCGGTCGATGGTAAAGCAGGAAGGCTGCGGGGCGAACATCTTGGCTCACGGTAAGGCGATCGCAACACCCTTTTGAGCAGGTGCGGAAGCCAACTCCATGTCGTGCAGGCTCTTTGCTAGCGCTGGCCCATGTTCGGCTGCGGGCGGTTTATCGCCGTTTAGACAACGGAGGCGCCCCTTGGCAGGACAAGGGAGCCGGCGGACCCGTTGGCTACAGAACCCGTGCTCGCCGCTCCGAACTCGACCAAACCGGGAATCAGCGCAAGCCCTGGAGGAGGATCATGCCGCCGCCCAGGTCCTCGATGGTCGTGCGGCCTCCTGCGGCAATGTCGGAGATGAGGCTGAATCCGCCGACCATGAGAGCGCCGCCGATGAGGATTAGGGCGATGATCTTGACCCAGCTCGTCTGATCTTGCTGCGAGGCCATCAGCTTCTTGATGAGCAAGACGCCCCCCCAGACCACGCCGATCGTGCCCATCAACGCGAGGAGGCCGCCGCCTGCCAGAGCCACGTACTCGCGGGCGTTGTCGAAGAAAGAGACGAGATCCCACCCCGCGGCGGGAAGGTTGCTGAAGTTCATGCTTGTCCTTGTCCTGTTTGGCCCCGACTCGTCGCGTGCGGCAGTAGAAAGCCCGGCAAGGTCCGGGGCCGGTGGGGATACGAGTGGGGTCCGGGTTCGGTGGGGATACGAGAGGGGCACTCGGGGGCCTAGAGCTGATCCTAACCGTCGATCACAGCCAGCAGCGACTCTTTTCATCACATTTGCGACTAAAGCTTACAAAAGACGCACAGACAGTGTCGGGCAGCCGCGAGAGCGGGACACCAAGGTTCCGCCCTCGTCCTTCATCAGTGCCTACTTCTTGTTCGATGCTCCGCTCTAGCCTGCCTGCTTGGGGTCTGGCTTATCGAGAGAAGACTTGCCAGCTTGTTCCGTATGCTGTTCGGCCTGTGATTTCTTCTCCATGGCCGAACTGCCCTTCTGAGCAGCTTTGGTCGCCGACTCGGTCGCGCCGGCAGCGTCCCCAGCCGCAGCCTGGCTGGCAGCGACCCCGGCATCGACACCCGCCTCGACACCGTCCTTTGCAGCCTCGACCCTTTTGGCATCAGCCTGCTTGTAATCGTCGGCGGACTGCTCTACGGAATCGACTGCGGTGTCCAACGGGTCGCTACCGTCGCCCTCGCGCGGCTTGTCCGAAGCGGAAGGCTCAGGGCCATCGCTGCCCGGAGGATACGACAGACCCTTCTTCTCGATCTGTCGACCAAGCTTAGCTTCCCCTTCGGCGTTTTCTCCTTGGCCGCCTGGCTCCAAGCCCGGATCGGTTTGATTGTTGTCATCACTGTCGTCTCTCCCGGGTAGTTCGGCAGGCCTGTCCCCGGGTAGTTCGGCAGGCCCGTTGAACTCGCCGTCGTTTTTTACGTCACCACCGACGTTGGTAGCCGTACTGTTTGTTGCCGAGGTACTGATCCCCTCAGGGCCACCGTTGGTGCCACCCGCGTTTGGGCTCTTGCCCCCCTTGGGGCTGCCGCCGCCCATCATCCGGTTGGCCAGTGCCGATCCAGCACCGGCGGCGCCGGCCCCGGCCAGAGCAGGCAGCATGCCACTGCCTTCACCGGGGGGCGGGACTGAGGAGTCGGTGAGCTTCTCGACCAGCTTGGTGGAGGCCTCCTCTATAGCCTTGATCAAAGTTTTGCGCAGGCGCATCGCCATGACGGTGAAGAGGATGACCACGATGATCGACACCAAGGTGATGACCATGGTGACGAACCCCCCAGAGACCATGAAGGCGATCATTGCCGCCCCGTCGCCGTATTCGTCATTGTTAAGGACCCGCGAGAACGGGACCTCGATGATGCTCGGGATGCTCAGCAAGAATTCCTGCACGAACTTGTACAGGAAAAGTGTGATCACAACTTCCATGATCAGCGCGATCGAATAGATGATCACCTTTGCGATTCCTGCGATTGCGCCCAGCGTTGCGAACGGGATCGCCGTCATCAGCTGGAAGCTTCTGCGGATGTTGCCGATGACCATCGCGGCAGCGTAACCGAAACCAATAGTCACGAATGCGCCCAGCAGCACTACGGCGTTAATCCAGTACACGAAGCTCATCGTTCCGGTGCCCACCATCGACACCGAGTTGTGAATGGACCGGGTCGCCTCGCTGGTGGTTTTTCCGGAGGAGTAGGCCGTGTAGGACGTTGGCCCGAAGTCGGTGTTAAGGTAGTTGTACATCGCTAACGGGGAGAGATTGCACGCTTTGGGAGAACCGTCACGCGAAGACACACTCACTCCGCAATCGCTGACGTCCCCCTCGCTGTAGAAGCTTATGTCGCCCCCCCGGTCCCGATAGACGCGCAAACCCACGCTTTCGGGTACAGAAATCAAAGGGTTGGCTGCGACCGGTACATCGTCATCATTGATGGCCACGACCTCATTCGGATCTCCGATGTAGTCCTCGAACCAGCTACGCGCGTTGTTGCAACGTTCATCTTCTTCAAGACATCCCTCCCTAGCCCCATCGGGCAAAGTCGACTTGGACCTGTTCTCAAACGTCGAAGCAGACACATGAGCGCCAGTCATGTATCGCCGGAGGATATCCGCGACCTGGCCGTACTGCGTCTGGGTAAACGACGATTCATCGCCCGCCAATGCGCTCTGACCCCATGAACCATCGGCGCCGGTGCCTAAGGGATCGATTTGCCCCTCCAAGCCCAATACCTGAGCATTGATGAGCATTGCCAGGTCACGCACACTCGCCTGGGAGCGGCCGGAGGGGGCATTTTGGAGGGGATCCCATTCGATGAAAACTCCGTAAGTCTGATCGGGAACGCGCAGGCGCTGATCCATCGCCCAACTCTCGAAGTCGACGAATGTGGAGAGTACCACACGCGTCGATCCCGAATTTCCGTCCTCAGTAGCAAACACCATTGCATTGAGCATGCCGGTGTACATGGAACCAAGCAGCGGCAAACCCAGGCCGATGAAGAGCAAGCGAATAATTAGCTTCTTTAGCCCCGAGCCCTTGTCGAACTTCTTGAACATGAAGATGCTCAACAGGAAAACGCCGATAAACAGGGGAACCATCACTGTCCACGACAGTTCGACCAAGAGCAAGTACCAGGAGCCGATCCATTCGGAGAGGCTGCTGAAGAACCCAGGGGGTTCCTCACCGCCGGTCATGCCGTTGGCGAACTCAGGGCTAAAAAAGTGGACGGCCCAGTAGAACAACTTGAAGGGGTTGAGCCAGACCAGTGCAGAGATGATGATCGCCCACAGGGCATCGACAGCGGCCGCAGCCGTATACAGGATCAGGATGATCCCACCCGCAAGTGCGTTGAAGAACCCGAGTGAGAGCCCCGTGCTGGTGGAGTCCAGGCCCAGCCCGTTGAGCGTGGCGCCGAACAGTGCGTATTCACTCGCACCCTGCACTCCATAGAGTCCGGCGTCCGTAGTACCGTTCAATGAGGCGTAGCCGACACTGTCTGAAGACTGCGCTACGCGCGAATTGAGCCAGCCCGCAATCGGATTGTAATCTGCATCGGCGTAGCCGAGCATCGATCCGGCGCTGGCCGGGTTGCTCAAGAGGGTGTCCCAGCCTTCGCCGTCGCTGAAGCTGACCTCGCTAGCGGGTTCTTGCGCTGTGGAGAACAGGGCCGTCATCGACGAGGAGAGCCGGTAGAACGAAAGGCTGTCGATGTCGGCGTCGTCGGCGCCGTCGGCGTGGGCGGTATTCGTCCCTAGCAGTAGGGCCAGCGGGAACGCCAGAACCAGTACCCACACGAACAAACGCGTGAGGCTGCCAGATCCGAGCCTAGACACAAGGAGAGGCAGGTCTTGTTGTGTGCGCGAGGGCACATCGTGCTTGCCCATTCGTTCCTTCCCTCTCGCGTCGGTCACTGGTCTCGTTGGGTGCGGGCGCCCGGCTTCGACGGGTCCCGCCCCTGCTTGCCGGAGCGCCAGGCCGGCTTCCTGCCCGGTTTCATGCGCTCGGCGCGCAGCCGCGCCTCGGCCCCGGTCTCGGCCACACGCTGGGCCCGCTCCTCGGCCAGTTCGCCCTTGGCGGCCATGACCGCCGAGGACTGCTGCCGCTCGCTCGGCCCGCGCCGACCGGCCCTGAGCAGTTCGGCCTTCCGCTCGGCGCGGGCCGGGTTGACGCCCAGTGCCAGGTCCAGGTGGAACACGACGTTGGTGTGCCCCCGCCGCAGGTAGGCGAGGTTCTCGCCGCGCGTGGTCACCAGGCGCTCCAGGTCGGGCGGGATGTCCTGGTGCAGTTGGCGCTGGTACTCGGTGACCGTCGCGTCGCGCATCGGCCCCAGCACCGTCCAGTCGGCGGCGTCGAAGCGGTTGAACGCCGAGTCGGCGAGCATCCTGTCGACGTCGTTGTAGAGGTAGGCGACCCGGCCGCCGCGCAGGAACAGGTGCTCGAACTGTTCGGTGAGGTAGCCCTTGACGCGGTCGTCGATGTTCTCGGCGCCGTGGATGATCACCGTGTCGCCCAGGCCCAGGTTGTCGACGGCGAAGCCGATGACGTTGACCAGCTGGGCCATCGCCACCCCCTTGCCGCGTTTGAGCAGCCGGGAGAAGTCGTAGAGCACCCGGCGGGCGTCGGCCACCCCGTCGATCTCGTCGTTGGTGTGGGTGTTGAACAGGTCGCCGTTGTTGTCGAGCAGGTCCTTGAAGACCAGGCGCAGGATGTTGTAGGCGTGCAGGGCCTCGTCGTCGCGGGCCCTGGAGTTGGCCAGCGCGCGGTACTGCGTGTCGAAATAGGTGACGATGTCCTGGAGGCGCGGCACCTGCGTGTGCGGGACGCCCACCACCCGCAGCCGGTTCCGGTTGTGCTTGGCGTTGCGCGCCCACATGCCCTTGTCGATGTAGAACTGCGTCAGCGTCTCCTTGAGCGAACCGCGGATGATGGAGCGGTCCTGGTCGGTCGTCTCGTAGGCCTGCTCGGCCATGAGGACGACCTTCTCCAGGTGCGCCGGGAAGATGCTGAGCTCGTTCTCCTGGGCTCCGAACATCTCGAACATGTTGATGTCGCCGGAGTTCATGTCCAGCCGGGCGGTGAGGGAGTCCAGGCGCGGGCCCAGGTCGTCCAGGCGGGCCCCGTCCAGGACGACGTGCACGGTGCGGGCGTTGGACAGCAGGGCCGCCTGGGAGATCTTCGATCCCCACATGTCGGGCACGTGCGCCCGGTCCAGCACCGGGTTGACGGTGTTGTCGGCGACGACCACGTGGTGGTCGTAGGCGTTGACGTCGAAGAGCACCGCGGAGTTGTTGACGTCTCCGACCATGAAGCCGACGTACTCGCCCGCGGGGTCGTTGAGCCCGTTGGTGACCAGCGAGTGGGACCCGGCGAACTCCACGCTGGTGAAGTGGAAGCCCTTGCCCCGCTTGCGTTCGTTCTTGCCGAGGATGTTGCTGAGCTCCTGGCGCTGCTCGCCGGGGTAGGCGGCGACCTTGAGGGTGCCGAACCGGTCGATGTACAGGCGGCCGATCCGCTCGACGGCGTCGTCGAGGACCTCCAGGCTGGGGGCCTTGACCAGGAGGCGGTCGTGCACGTGCAGGTAGCTGGCGCCGTCCTGGATCTCACCGGAGAGGATCTCGATGTCGTCGCTGACCTTGGCGGCCCTGCGCCGCGAGCTCATGGTGCCCGACTGGGCCTGTTCGCCCTCCTCCAGGCGGTCGAGCTTCTCCGCGGTCTTGATCCGGTCCTCGATCCACTTCTCGCCCATGCGGCGGACCTGTTCGAGCACCACGACCGTGACGTCCTCGGGCAGTCCGGCGGGGATGCGGTTGATGCCCCAGAACGCGCCGAAGTCGTCACGGGCGCCGTCGTCGTGGAAGAAGCCGAGGATGCACGCGTGGTGGTCGTCGATCTGGAAGTAGTCGCTGCGGAAGACGTAGCGCTCGCGCGGTTTGAGCGCGAGCAGGTGCGGGTGGTCGTCGAAGGTGCCGCCGAGCTGGCGCTCCCTCTTGCGCTCGGCACGGCGCTCGGCGGCGCTCATCCCCTCGGTCGGGTCGTCGTCCCGCTCGTCCTCGGCGGCGTCCCGTTCGGCGGTCTGGTCCCCGTTCTCCTTCAGCCTGGAGAACAGGGTGCCGGAGAACGGGGTGATCTCGGCGCTGTCCTCGTTCGTACCGGGGGCGGTCCCGTCCGTGCCCGCCGACGCGCGGTTGCTCTTCGAGAGCGCGCCGGGCAGGTGCCCTTGCGAGGTTCCGGTCGCGCTACCCCGATACCGTGAGTCGGTCATCCGCGCCCTCCACTTTCCTCTCGTATATCAGCTTTTACTTCGCACTCCACGGGCACGGTTCCCCCGCGGTCGCAGGGGAACCGGTGCCTTCGGGCCACCGGGACCGCTCTACCTCGCGGCGGTGTAGACGGTCCGCAGCATGTCGTAGAGGTCGTTGGCGTCGAGCATCACGGCCTGCTTGATCATGAGGCTGGAGCCCTCGGCCTCGGCCCGCACCAGGGCGTGCGCCCGGCGCAGCGCCTCCAGGTTGTCGCCCTTGATCACCAGGTACTGGTGGATGGAGGTGAACTGCCCGCCCACGTAGTCCTTGAGGATCGAGTACCGCTCGTCGAGCAGGTCGAACAGCTCGGGGTCGCGGATCTCCAGGTTGCGGTTGAGCAGTTCCAGGTTGCCGAGCTGGCGGTAGACCCGCTGGGGCTCCTTGGTCGTGATCCAGATGAACTCGGCGTTGGTGTCGACCTTGCGCCAGAAGGCGTCGACCCGGTTGAGGATCGCCTTCTTGTCCTCGTCGAAGACCAGCACCGAGGCGGATCCGACGACCAGGTAGGCCTGGCCGACGCTGCCGTCCAGCCACTCGATGTAGCCGGTCTCGTCGACGCTCTTGACGCCCAGCACGGAGTAGAAGCCGCTGGGGTTGGACCCGCGCCGGGTGATGACGCGGCGCGCGGGCCGGGGCAGGTACTCCAGGAGCGCGGGCAGGGACGCGAAGCGCATCTCCTTGGTCTTGGAGTACTGGCCGAAGAAGGCGGTGGTCGCCAGCCACCAGACGACCACCAGGAGGATGAGCCACCAGTCGGCGCTGGAGACGAACGTGGAGGTGGTGACCCAGAACAGGAGCATCAGGGAGCCGGCCCAGAACAGGATCACCTTCATCGGCAGCGGCCGCATCTGCCATCCGCCACCAGCCAGCGCGATCTCGTGGTCAAGGAACGACCGATCCAGGCTGGTGGGGATCTTGAAGACGCTCTTGGCCATCGTTCGGATACTCCGCTTCCGCTCGCCTATGTGCGTCACCTTACAGTTGGGGTCGGACGGTATCAGTCCCTCCTACGCCAGCGCGCTGTCCGCTTCACCTCGCCCGCTCCTCAAAATTCATCGGCAAACTCGGGGATGATCTTGTGCTGTCCGTCCTTAGCACGGCCGAAGCGCACAGTGGTCGAGTACGTTCGCTTCTTGCGCTTGCTAACGAAATCATCGGCGTGCACGGTGCCACCGTTTATTAAGGTCCGGAGCTCCACCGCGGTGAAGGTATGGCCGCACCACTGCTGAGGCGGCAGCGGCTTGCCGTCGGCACTCTTCTTGCCGAACCCGAGCTTTTGGAAGCCGACATAGCTGTTTTCATTGGTCTCGCTCCGTCCTAGCACACCATAAACATCGAACGGGTTACCTGCAGCTGACGTACCTGAGAACGAGATCTCCTCGCCGGCCAGCAGCTTTCGGCATTCCTCGTCGGTGAAACAGTGCCCGCCCCACTCACGGCTAAAGACCACCGTCTCACCGGTCTTGGCCCACACGCCTTCATATGTTTCCTTTTGCAGCTTGTGTTGAGCCAACCCCAACTCCTTCCTCATAGCCTCAGCGTTGCGCTGCATGGCTCCAACGTCGTGCCGGACCCACTCTGGGACCAGATCCTTGACATCGTTGAGCGTTGCTTGTACGTCCGCAAGCTTCCTCGTTAGCGCATAAAAATGTTTGGTAGCCGACAGATCACCCCCTTGTGCTACAGCCGCCATGACACCGCCGCCAGGTCTAGCAGATGCCGGGGAACCACCTGCTTGTGGCCACGCTTGTCAAGCACGACCGTGGACGCCGAGTAGACCCGCGGCACCTGGCCCTTGGTTGTGTACTGGGGCTCGTCGGTGTCGGTGTAGAACACTCCGTTCTCATCACGGAGCCGGATCTGGAACCTGGAGGTCTTGACGTAGCTTTCGCGCGATGTGAGTTGGTCGCCGGCTAGCTTGAGCATCGCGCTTTTGAGCCTACCTTGGTGAAGAACGGCATGTTGGGCGGCAGCCACGGTGGCGATGCGCGTCTGTTGGATCGTCAAGGAGTCCATGGTGCTGCGGACTTGGGCCTTACGGTAGTTAGCTTCAGTTCGCAGGGACGTGATAGGACGGCGGTTGAGGAGTGCGGAACGGACCGAGGTGGGGGGTCTCATCGGTGAACTCCTTGCGGGATAGCTTCTGCTGGTGCAGGCCAAGCTCGTCGATGATCTCCCAGGCCGGAAGGTCACCTTCGCCGGTGGGGACGATGTCGGTGGCTATCGTGACCTCCTCCACGCTCTTGAGCGTAGTGTGCAGCGTAACTAACAGGTCCGCTAATGTTGATTGGTTATTTCGTTTGTTGATGCGTTGGCAGTACGAGGCGGTGTTGTCGAGGATCTCCTCGGCGGTCTTGGTCCACGCATAGGGTCGGGGGTCCTCGTTCCACGCTGCGGCCCAGGCCCGGATGTCCTTCTCCAGGGCCTGGACGCTGCGGTGGGTGCCGCGGCGGATCCGCCGGTTGGTGATCTCGGAGAACCAGCGCTCGACCAGGTTCAGCCAGGAGGAACTGGTCGGGATGAAGTGCAGGTGGAACCGGGGGTGGCGGACCAACCACCGCTGGATCGCAGGCGTCTTGTGCGTGGAGTAGTTGTCCAGGACCAGGTGCACCTGCAGGTCGGCGGGAACCACGCGGTCGATCTTGGCCAGGAACTTCTTGAACTCGATGGCGCGGTGGCGGCGGTGCAGGGAGGTGATCACCTGTCCCGTGACGGTGTCCAGCGGGGCGAACAGGCTGGTCACCCCGGCACGCACATAGTCATGGGTGTCCCGCTCAGGAGTGTCCGGCATCGTCGGCAGCGCCGGTTGGGTCCGGTTGAGTGCCTGGATCTGAGACTTTTCGTCCACGCACAGCGCCACGGCACGCTTAGGAGGGTCGAGGTAGAGCCCGACCACGTCACGGACCTTGTCGATGAAGAACGGGTCGGTGGAGACCTTGAACGACTTCTGCCGGTGGGGCCGCAGGCCGAAAGCATTCCAGATGCGCCATACCGCGTTCTGGGTCGTACCGGTGTGCTCGGCCATGGAGCGCGTGGACCAGTCGGTATCAGGGCAGGGCTTGGTCTCCAGGGTGACGGTCACCACCGCCTCGACTTGGGCGTCGGTGATCGTGCGCGGTCGGCCGGGTCTGGGTTCATCGGTCAGACCGCCCATGCGGTGCTCGACGAAGCGTTGGCGCCATTTGGTCACTGTGGGCGCCGATACCCCTATCTCGCGGCGCACTTGGGCGTTGGACAGGCCCTCGGCGCAGGCGAGCACGATCCGGGCCCGCAGGGCCAGGTCCTGGGCGGTCTTGCCTCGTCTGACCCACCGCTGGAGCTCAGCACGTTCTTCATCGTGTAGCTCCAGCGGCGGCAGCTTCGGTCCAGGAAGACTCATCCTGCAACCATAAGCGAAATAACCAATCAGAACACTAAGGCCTTCTTGGCTGATCGCTTTCAAGGCAGATCGGAAGGATCCCACGGCAAGCTGCCCAGGGTCCAGGCCTTGTACTAACCCTGTTTAGTTGGGGGCACTGTCTCGTACGGTTCGACGAGGCTGTACAGGTGGCCGCGTGCGTGGACGATGACGTAGGCCTCACCCTGGTAGCTGCCTTTCTGAACGCCCAGCGCAGCGGCGAAGTTCCTCGCTGCGCTGGGCTTTTCAGTGAGGATTTCTACTACATCCCTGCAGTCCTATGTTAGGAAATTATGCATACCCATGGCGGCCTTATTTCCGATGAGTTGGAATGTCGGCCGCCAGAGAGGGATGGAGGGAAGGTTCAAATCGGGTCGCGGCGTTACTCGACCTTGTTGAAAGTGATCAGAGGGCACCGATGACGGCGCCAACTCTGCCGTATTCCCATGGTGTGATTGGCTCCTGTTTGCTGTTTTGGGATGAAGGTGAGAGTGCCGTGCATCGGGATGGGATCGGTCTGATGCATCGCGTGGGTTTGGGTAGCCGCAGAGACGCGGAGGCACCGCTGTGCCTGCCAAAAGGCCCGTGCTCCTCACGCCGGGTGGGGCTGAGTATTCCCTAGGCATAATCCATCTAGTCGCTTCCATGGATCCCGCAATAAACAGGTGGACTAGTGCTGGGAATTGGCGAGGATACCGTGTGCATGGCTGTGCACAAAGTGTCGTTAGTCCCTTGTGTCGCCTGCTGGTATCGTGGTTGTCCATGCAATTATTGATATGTGATTCTAGTTTGGCAGACCCTTCTTCCCCGCTTGCGCGGGGAACGGGGAAAAGTTTGGCGACCAATCCAAATTTGGCATTGTCATACTCGGCCATCATTTCGCCATCGACCAGCAAGGATTACCCATGGATTTCACCCGGCTCGCCGATGTCGGCTCCACTTTCCTGGACGATAAGGGTGGCACCTGGTATGCCACTTACCACCAGGGCGCACTTGCCCTCGTCTCTCCCGGCGCCATCACCTTTCGCTCCCGTACCGAAGTAGAAACCGAGGCGGGCCCTCTCCTGCGCTCCTCGTTCACCTCGGCGGAGCTCGACACGATTGTGGCGGCGTTGACCAGCTTCGGAACAGGATCGACCGCGCAGATACGTCCGCGGGTGCAAGCACTCGCTGACCGTGTGCGGTTGATCGAAGCTCAGGGCCAATCCCCCATGTAACATCCACCGGGAATGCTATGACTCTGAGATGGAAGATCATTTCACCGGCGAGGAGGCGCAACGGTTCCTATCGCAGGGTGTGGCTCAAGTTTCAGGGCGTGCATGCTTTCCGCGAAATCCGGGTAGGTCGGAAAGGAAAATTGTTAAGCTGGAAGGATTACTGGTACTTGCAACCCGACCCCGCCCCCGACCCACGATGCGTGCACCAGGTCGACGGGGAGAAATGCGGGGAGCCAACCGATGGAGGGCCGCTGTGTGAGGAACACCCGGCCCGCACCCCAGAGGAGTATGACGCCTACGAGCTCAGCACTGGATGATGGGATCCCCAAACGACGGAGAGAGCAATGCCGTGCACTACTGACCACATCGTTACTCCCCGGATCGCACTACAACGCATCGTTGACGGCCTTCCCCCCTGGGGCGGCTGCATCGACGTGTCTGACTTCTTCCACAATGATGACCTGGCCTTCGAACAGCGTCGCGACAGCATCGCTAGGCGCCTTAAGGCCAGCCCCTGGTACGTCAACGCCGACGTCGCCAGGTTGGACGGCGTCTATGACGTCGTCAACGACCTCGCCCACTCCGAGGACCAGGAGGAGTTCGACCGTTGGTGGGATGAGCTACACGACCTCTCCGACCACGACCGAGTGTTTATCCACACGCGCTGACTCCCGCCTAGCCGACTACGACCGAAGCACATGAAGGAGTACCCAGTGACCACCAGCGAGGCCCTCGCCGCCGCCCGCCGCATCCTCGATCAGCACGGGCTCAACGACTACCAGATCATCCCGCCTCGCACCGCTACCCGCTGGGTCCACACCGACGACCACGGCAGTACCACCGCCTACACCGAGATGCCCCACCGCACCGGGCACGCGCTCCTCACCACCGTCAACGGCCGCCCGGCAGTGGAGGTACTGGGAGAGGACGGGGTCACCGACGACGACGCTGTGCCCGTGAGTGACCTGGAGCGCCTCGGGTTCACCCGCGAGATTGCCTGAGCCCTTGCTCTCCGAAGGCCCTCATGACCATCAAAACGGACATCTGCCCAAGCACGCAAGCATGCACGACCCCTATGGCCCGACAGTGGGGCCAATCCTTGTTGCTGTAGGCGGCTAGCAGGGTCAGAGCCCGGACAATTTTGGCTGGCACATCGACGGGTCCGGAAGCACTGGGGTGGTGAACTTTCTCAACGACGACGTTAGGCGTAGCGGGCGCCGGTTCTGGTCTCCCCAGAGTAGACACTAGTGCGTCTGGGGACCTTCATCGGTTGACAACCATGGGCTGTGATCAGGGCGAAGCCCCGCGGGGACGCGGCACCCGTGGTGCCTTTGCTTCAGAGCGCCTCATCGGCGAGCACCAGGGCTCGGAGCAGGGTGTCCAGAATCGCAGGTTCGTCGCTGGGAAACTTCTGTGTCCACACACTGGCATCGGTGTTGTCGATGGCAGTGCCCCCGTGGTGAGCTTTACCTGCGTCGATGCCGAACCACATCTCGTCCCAGAGCTATACCGCTCTCTTCCCACAAAGGGTGACGTCATGCCGTCGATCGGTGGAACACCCAGTTGACTCCGTAAACAGCGACCTGAGCACCTTGGAGAGACTCCCGGTCACTCCTCGGAAGCTGATAAAGACGAAGAACTACAAGTCACACCTAGACCACGTGGCATCTTACGGAAATAATCATGACTAACACCACCCCCAGTACTGCTGCCAAATATCGTCGGCTTCGCAAGCTCCGAGACCGTGTTCGCAACCGTGCCGAACGCGAACTAGCCCCCGACCAAGTGGTGTTTCTCGTGGAAATTCTCGACCTAGATGGCCATGACGACACCAAAAAATGCACCGGCCCCTGTGGGGAAGACAAACCGTTGACCGCATTCGGAAGGGACCGAGGATACCTACGAGGTTTGTGTAAAGAATGCGACGCCGCATCCAAACGAAAGCCAGGTAACCCGCCGCGCAAAGATCGACCAGTGCCCGAATGCGGTACCCCAGCTGCGGCACGCCGCCACTACCGAAAGGGGGAGAAACTCGACCCCCGGTGTGCTGACGTGCTTGCCAGAAAGTGGCGTGAACAAAAGCGGGACGCTCGCAGAACTCAGCGCTCCATATGATCTGAGTCGCGCCTGAGGGGTGCCATTAAACATGAGTAATAGGTCATGTACACCCCCTAGCCAGACCGGGTGGTCAGTCCACATGAACTGCACTGGTGATCTGTTCGCCATTGCTTCCTGTGTCCACCGCCTGTAACTCCAGGACTATATCCCCGCCTGAAGCTCCACGCATATCCACAGCTCCCTGAAGGCACCTTATGTATTTCACTAGGGCTGCCCCGGAGTTGATCGGAGTCTGCGCACCTGCGTACCTAGGTGCCGGCGAGGCCGACTACAAGCGCGCGACTGACCGCGCCAAACCAGATCGCCACACCGCCCCATCTTGAGCAGGCGTAGCGCAAAAATCTCTGCAGGCGGTTCACGGCCGCGGTGTCACCGCAGGTGTGCTGGCCATGGTGACAGGGCTTCGCGACTTCATTGCTGCCTGACTATCGTGACGGCTTTCCAATCCAGTAGCTTGGCCATGTTCGGCTTCAAAGAGAGTGCGATGAACCTTGCCAAGCACGACACAACGTGGACGGTGCCGCCGCACGTTCTGTATGCCTTTTTCCTGTGGGCTATGTGCCTGTAACCGCTGCCATATATGACCAGCACAGGAAGCAGCACACCCATCAGACTGGCCGCCCTGCACCGTCCTTGCGGGGCGGCCTCCCTTTTTCCTAAAAGACTATTCGGGCTTCTGAGCGAGGGCTTACGAGTTGGTGTGTGACAGCGGGTGGAACTTTGCTCGAGGGCCGTGGCATGGCTCTGGTCGTGGTGATCAAAGCCGATCGTGCGGTTGTGGTGCATCCCTGCGCACCGGCATCTCCCGGTACCACCTGGTCGCGTTCGTCGAGAGCTGGCCTACCCCTGGGGAGCGGCCGTGTCGCACTACCACTGAGACTAGATTCGCAGTGGGGCGAGGTAACGGGCCGTCGGCGCCGGGTGCCCTTTGATCCATCTGTGCCATGGATCGCCTGACGCGCTCCGAGGCCTGCTGTTCGGGGTGGACAGCGCTACTCTTCTCCCGCGCCAACGGCCAGTTCCATGCCTGTGGGCCAAGCGCGGATACGCGGCCCCGAACGGTTCGTCACCAAAACCTAGTGTGGACCCATCCGAGCCAAGCCAGTCTGATTCCCCTTGAACCTACGTGCTGGAGACATCTAGTGAGCATCGTTCCTGAAGACACTCCCCACCGGGCGGTCGACTCCCGCGACCTCAGCCCGCGCGAAGCATCCGAATTCGAGGCACTTCGCAAGGACCGTGAGGACGGAGCCACTACAAGGTACGGGATCCTCCGGTCCGGAACAGTCCCTCACATCCTCATCGGGTACGTCGGACTCGGCACCCGCTGCGGGGCTACCGTTGACCTCTACCTGCCCGCCCGCGATGCCGCCAACATCTGCAAGCGCTGCACCGCAGCAGAGCGTTAAGCCAACGGCATAAGTCAGTACGAACGGCCGTCGCGCTGCCGCTGAAGTTTGTGCTGCGCTTCGGCCTGCCTGCGCAACGTCTCGCGCATCGTGAGCGCCTTAGGATGGTCGATTTCGGCAGTCGTCTCCGTCATGCCGTGCGTCCTGAAGGCGACGAACCGGTCGGCGAGAACGAAGGCATGGCCCAGCTCCACTGCTCTGATCGACTTCTCGACACTCTCCAGTCGTCCAGCCATGCCGGTTAACCCCGCGACGATCCGATCCACCTGTTCGTCGAGGCCTGTGACCCCGTCCTCGATCGCGCCAAGCCGCGGCTCCATCGCCTGAAAAGCCGCGACCGCTTTAGCGGTGTTCTCGTCCAAGCCGTCCAGATTCGTCCCCAGCTGGGCGACAACGAAAGCGGTAAGCAGTTGCGCTGCAGAGCACTCTTTGGCGAAGCTGTGGCCAGTCTGGCCCCCTAACAGTGAGCGCAAGCTCTCCACAAGCGTCTTCGGGAAGCGCTTGACGGCGGTCTCCTCAGCGCTATGTGCGAACGCCAACCCCGCTAGGAACGCCAACTCGCCCGTGCCCGAACGCGATGTCCGGTGTGTCACTGTGGTGCTGTCTGGTACTTCCACACTCTGCCGCGGGTGTTTGCGAGCCTGTTTGTCCTTCACTGGTACCGAGGGCGGCTCTGGGAAGTCTGTGTCCTCCCGCGTCCTCGGCACCGGTTTGGGCCGATCCTCGCGCTGCGACAGGCCAGGTGCAGTTGCACTCTTGGCCACATTGCTGTCCGGCTTGGATTCGCTCTCTTCCTCTTCAGCGCGGTTTACGTCGGAGTCACCATGTTGTGCGAACCGGTCGTGACCGTGCTGCTGGTCGTCCCCTCGATCCTTACGCAGGCCCGGCACAGGCCCCATGCCCTCGGCTACCTCGTCGACCGCGGGAACAGCCTGCTGCTCCTTGACCTTCGCGAGCATCTCCTCGAAAAGGCTCACGTCTGGTTCCCTCCTCCGTTGAGCTCACCGGTCTCGGCATCGAGCAGGTAGTTATCGCCACGAGTTAGACCCAAGAGAGCCTCAAAGCCGGTGATGGATACCCGCTCTAGGTTGGCCACGTTGCTTGACAAGGCGCTGACCTCGTCGAGGATCTGGGCCAGACGCCTGCTTTCCAGAGTTGGCAGGTCATAGTCCTGATTCTCCCGAGCGATCTTCTCCTCAACCGCTTCGGTGATGTATTCGTTGGCCGAGTGGAGGCCGTGCCGTTTGGCCCAGTAGTCCACCCGCTGCTTGGTGTCGGGGTGCAGCCGGATCTTGATCGCGACCCGGCTACGGTCCGTCACTTGCTTCGGGTTGGCTGGGCTCTGTGGGGCAGCCTCTTCGACATCGCGCTGTTCACCCATCGGCGCCCGCTCCCTCACTGGCTCGATCATTTTCATGTGCCTGGGAAACCCTACCAAAAATGTAAGTTTGTCCTCTTTGTCTCAGCAGAAAGTCGGCCTCGAGCCTGATAGCCGTTGTGCCCCGGTACGGACCGGGACCACAGGCGTGCCCGATGAGAAACCACGGGTCATCCTGCTCCAGCTCCGGGGTTGTTGCGATGCCTCAACGCTGCAGCAAGGACGATTCAAAAGTTCGACGCCTTCGGCCTGGGCGTAGGCGAACATGTCTTCCAAGGTGCGCAAACGTACCTCTGGACAGTTGGGGACCGCGCACCCACGTTCGGCCAGCAAAGCGCGGATCTGATCAACGGCACGTGTGATGGTGGAGCGATCCATATCGAACAGCAGGCCCAGGACCGCGTGCAGCAGGTCGTGACGCAGGTGGATCAAGGTGGCCACCAGGCGGTCGACGAAGACCAGACGGTTCCGGGCGCCCGCCCCGGCGGCTCGTTTCCTCGCCCCGAACCCGACAAGGCCACCGAAGCGATCCGCACCGCCCGAGCCGCCACCCGACACCGCGCCTGGACCCTGGCCGCAGGCCACGCACCCCCGAGCGGGGACGACCACGTCGTCATCGACATCGACGCCACCGTCGTCATAGCCCACTCCGACAAAGAGAACGCGGCCCCCACCTGGAAGAAAACCTTCGGCTTCCACCCCATCTGCGCCTTCGCCGACCACGGGAGCCAGGGTACCGGCGAGCCGCTGGCCGTGCTGCTACGCCCAGGCAACGCCGGAGCCAACACCGCCGCCGACCACATCACCACCGCAGCGGCCGCGCTGCGGCAACTACCCCGCGCCCACCGCCGCGGCCGCAAGACCCTGATCCGCACCGACACAGCCAGAGGCACCCACGACTTCCTCACCTGGCTCACCAAACGCGGGCGGTGGCTGTCCTACTCGGTCGGCATGACCATCACCGACCACATCCACACCGCCATCACCAAGGTGCCCGCCAAGGCGTGGACACCCGCCTACGACGCCGACCACCAGGTGCGCGAGGGAGCCTTCCTCGCTGAGATCACCGGCATGGTCGTCCTGTTCGGCTGGCCCGCCGGGATGCGGCTGATCGTGCGCAAGGAGCGCCCCCATCCCGGGGCGAAGCTGCGCGTCACCGACCGCGACGGCAACCGCCTCACCTGCTTTGCCACTAACACGGCGACCGGTCAGCTCGCCGACCTGGAGCTGCGTCACCGCCGCCGGGCCCGCGCCGAGGACCGCATCCGCTGCGCGAAGGACACCGGCCTGGCCAACCTGCCCCTGCACAGTTTCGCCGCCAACCGGATCTGGGCCGAGCTGGTCATGCTCGCACTGGACCTGATCGCCTGGGCGCAGATGCTCGCCCTGGCCGGGCAGGCCGCACGGTGGTGGGAACCCAAACGCCAGCGGCTGCGGCTGTTCTCGGCCCCCGCCCGGCTTGCGGCCACCGGGCGCAGACTCCTGCTGCGCTTGAACCGCTCCTGGCCATGGGTCCAGCTGCTGACCGACGCGATCATCCGTCTGCGACCGCTACCTGCTCCCGTCTGACCGTCTCTCGTCTGCACAGACGAGGGGAAGGAGAGCTTTTCTGGGGGCCGTGGATTCCGGAGCCCACCCGAGCGTGTCGGGACATCGTCATGCCCGCAACCGGGTTTTCATGGCTCGGTCAACCCCGAACGGTCCCGCAACGAGCCCACGAGGCGTCATGAAAGATCGAGGCTAACGTTCCATACCATTGACCAACGCGCCGCTGACCTGCTTCTGCCTGGTGACGAACCCAGTAGCAGGCACTGTCCCTGCAACCTCGATCAGGACCCGGCAAAACTCCTCATCGGGCAGCCCGCTACTGGGGCTGCGCTCGATCACCTGACGCATCTGCCCCCGTACCTGCTTCAGCAGCCGCCAGTACCTCGATGCCGGTCGTCTCGTCCTGGTAACTCGAATAGAGAAGCGTTCCGCAGATACTTGACGTCGTCATAGTGCGACCAACCGCGCCGGACCGCGACGTGGCTCAGTACCGCACCCGTCGGCGGAGCGGGGAACCCCAACACTGCGGCTAGCGCCGGCAGCCGTGTAGGCATCAAATCCTCGGCTAACTCCGTAACGCCTCCTGCACTGTCCCCGTCAGGCGCAAAGCCCTTACTAGGCCGCCCCGTAGCCCGCTCCCCGTGTTCCAGCCTGCCTCGTCAACTGTGCTCATAACTGCCAACCCCCTACGTACATCCACATGCGATTGGCTGGCAACCTCACCACTTGGGTGACTCTAGCCTGCGTGAGCTTCCAAGGATGGCAGCTGGTGTCCGAACTTCATCAAAGCCAAGGGTCCGGAAGGGCCCTTATTTTTTTGTCGGTGATGACCTGAACGAATCGTAAACATGAGCGCCTCTATCGCAGCAGAGCTGCGAACGGAGATGTCTTTGGCGAGAAAGAACATCGCGCCTTCCTGCTGGAAAACGTCGAATCTGAACACCTACGCTCGACTCCCGAGGAAGGGCTGCATCGACGTGCCTTAGAGGCAAAACCAGCGAGATCTCTGCTCAACAGCAATGCTGGTGCATGAAATTTCACTGCCAAGGCCGCCGCCATTATCTATTGCTTCCACTCCTACTAGGGAGCCTTGTTGGTGGAGATGGCCAACTCTTTGTCCAGCTTTTCCATTTGAAGGAGATGACGTATGTCCAGTGCGCGAAAAGCAAGCCAGCGCCTCCAGGGAAATGCCCAGCAGAGGCAGGTTCTCACTGAGATCTGGGAGACTCCTAAGCCCGAAATATGGTCGCTGGACCACACGGTATCCGGAGCTCTCGACGCGGACAAGGCCCACATCGCCGAGCTGATAGAGCGCGCTGAACGGGGACTGGCTGATCCTTTGTACATGCTCTTTCTCGAACAGCTCAGCAGCCATGTTGACAAACTGGCAGCAGACTACCACTCCCCAAAGGGCGCCCGAGAGGCATTGCAGGCCCACGTCGAAAAGTCGCTAAAACGCTTTCATGGGAAAAAATGACCACGCTGTGTGCACGATCAGCTCGTGTCGTCAGTGACGTGCGCACCAATAAAACACGGCGCCGCACCTAAAGCGGGTTGGCTCCACACAAGAAAGCTTGGTTGGAAATCAACCGTCGCGGCCTCGTGGCTATAAGGGCCCCGCGGGGCTCTTATTTTCTTCGGATGCAAGCCTGCTCTCTTTGCGAGCCATCGAGTCTCTATCGCAGCGGAGCTGCGAACGGAGATATTTTTGGTAAGAGAAGCTGCCCTCCACGCCCTCATCAAAGGTCGCGAAATCTAGTTTCGGGCATATGACCTTGGTAGGGATATCGATATGGTCCCTTTGTGGTCGGGCTCTCGTTGGTATCGCACGTTGCTGAATCTCAAAAGGAGAGCCATGTCCACAAAATTCACTACTAACGTCGCGCCTGACACTAAATGCGCAACCAAAAGCAAGGGTGAAACCTTCGCCCTAGACAAAGCGGGCCAGAGGTATGGCCCAGGCAGCCTTATCGCTGTGGCTCTACGCAACCCCCACGAGGAATCGGGGGCAAGCCTGGTCTTCGCCATCGTGCAGGAGATCCTGACGCACGACGAGGACGGCGTGCCCTACAAGCACGTCACCCGTCACGACCCGGCCTCACGGACCATCACACCACACGAGGGAGGGTTCGCCGTCTTGGCCGAACCCATCGCCGAATCCCACAACTCGGCCACCAGCCTGTTGAAGGACGCGCAATTGCAGGTGTTTGACCGCGTCAACAACATCTTGGCTCTGCCGACCCGCACCAAGGACGACCTACTCACCGACGCGCGCCTCTACGCAGACAAGTAATCACTTCTACTGCGCGCTTGAGGAAGGATGGTGTGCCTCCTGAAAGTAACAGTGCCCATTGAAGTGCTGTGAGACTTCGCTTAGCCGAGGCCACTGCCTTCGAGAAGAGCG
Organism: Nocardiopsis synnemataformans; assembly: GCF_965343085.1. NCBI lineage: Bacteria > Bacillati > Actinomycetota > Actinomycetes > Streptosporangiales > Nocardiopsidaceae > Nocardiopsis > Nocardiopsis synnemataformans. The sequence goes on from NZ_CBDRFA010000027.1 coordinate 81,940, forward strand.
TGGACAACACCCAACCTCTGATCCGGACCCTGAAACCACAGTCAGTCGGTCTCGGATAGTGGAAGACCGGCGTAGTCGCTGCGTACTACCCCGACTGGTCAAGGGTTGCTCCAAAGCCTGGGTCACGACGCGACCGGGTCGATGTCACCTGAGTACAGAGAAAGCGCCCTGCCCCGAGGTCGTAGTCGAGGCGAGGGCGAGGCCCCAATCACGTACAAGAGCAAGGAGAGGGCCGTGCACCACAATAGTCGTACCCAGCAGAACGTTCTCCCTGCACCACCCGGCCAGCTTCAGGACGGCCGACCCCCTGCCCACTTCCAGCAAGCCCAGGCGAGCATCACCCGACTGACGAGACTGGGTTTCCCCCCGCTTCCTACTGAACAGAGCATGGTCTACCTGGCGGCGCAGGCGGGCGTACTGCATGTGTTGGAGAGCTGTATACAGCGTGCGATGCGCATGTACGCGACGCCGCCCAACGTGTTGCCCCCCATGTTGGCCGAACGCCGCCGCTTGGAGCGCCGACGCGGGATTACCCAGGAGCAGGCACCAGGACGGTCTCCGCGACCGCCACGATCCTCGCTGGAAGTGCACACCTCGCGCGTAGCGACGACCGACCGCGGGCCTGAGGTGTCCACCGCATACGAGTTGCTCCAGGGCGGCACTCGCTTCCGCTGCCGCATTTGCGGGTTTCCATCCACCTTCTACATCGACGAGCTGCAGACCAGGAAAGCGGCGGCGGATCACATCACGGATGAGTGCCTGGGTGGTGCTCGAAGTGTCTGACGCACAGGATTACTCCGAACTCGCTGTTGACAACGTGCTTGCTTTGCTGGCTGCTCTCAGTCTGTTGCTCATTGGCTATGCGATCGGTCGGGCCGAGAACAAGCTGAGCGAGCGGAATCTCCAGCGGCGCCAGCTGCGTGATCGCCGCATCATCGCGACTTTGCGGCGGACGGTGTCCATGATGTCCAGTTCTCTGGTTGAACATGCTCCTGGTGAGGTCTTGGAGCGGCTCCTTCATGAGATTGCCGTAGCGACACAGACGCCGCTCGAGAAGCCCGAGGACTGAACCAGCTCCGGGCCGCCCCAGACGGGGCGGCCCCTTCCTTGGGAAGCAAGCGGTAGATGTTGGATGAACTCGCGGTACTCAGAAGTGATGCCGAGTTCTGCAACGGATGCGGCTCATGACTGTCGTTTTTAATCTGTTTGTGCGATTTAAACACATCGTAGCTCAGCTGGCAGAGCGGCCCTCTTATAAGGGGTAGGTCGTGGGTTCGAGCCCCACCGGTGTGACGTAGGAAATGCCATCACAGCGGAGACTCCACCGTAGGGAATGGAGACTCTTCGAGTGGATCTAATAAATTCTAAATATCTTACAATAGCAGCAAGGTAGAGAAAGCATTTCGTAAATGAAGAACGACATGATCTTAAACTCCTCCCGTATTTCTTCGAGGATCTCCGTGGCGCGTGTGATTGCGGCCGCAGTCAACTACCCTGCCTACCTGGAATCGGTGGCCCGTGCCTGCATGGTCATGGGCGTGGAGGTCACTGTTCACCATGGCGACTACAACCGATCCGGCTTCTTCTCTGGGGCGGTGGAGTTGGCGGCAGGGATCGACTTGCGCTGGACCGAAAGCTTCCTGGGTCCCAAGTGGACAGTGACCACTCCGGCGGGTGAGGTCATCGATCGCCCCTTCGGCGAGGGGATCTTTCCTCAGCCCTTGCATGTGGCTCTGAAGGCCAAGGAACTTGTCTGCCAGAAAGAGCGCAAGAGGCAGGATCTGTACCTGAAGGCCCAAGAGACCCGGCAGCGCCTAGCCACGGCGGCCAAAGCTCTTCTCCATCAGCGCTACTACAACGCCACTTTTGACGAACTACCCTGGTGCCCCAACTGCAAGTTGGACATGTGTATCGACACCGGCAAGTGTGCGTGCGACAACATGGTTTTCGGCATGCTGATCGTACCCAGCATTACCCGCTAACCCTGGGGAACCAGCGTCCACAGCACTATTGATGCTCTGGTCAAGCACATGGCTCTCATGAATAAGCACGTAGTGGCTGTTAACATCAAGCTAGGGATTCCAGCCCTGTAGTCCAACCACGGCACCCTCCGCTCAGCCCTTATTCCTTATGAGGGCCATGGCCCTGAAACCCCATAGACCTTATGAAGGTTCTTTTCAAGGCCATTAGCCACGACCAGGCCAACCGCATGGTTGCCGCTCCCTGGCTCGACGCCACACTAAGGCTGCGGATGCACATAGGTACTTAGCCCGACAACGAAGTCGCGTTCATCCAGGGTTGTGCGACCCCCGCACTGTGCAGAGCCACCATTCCAGCTACCCAAACTCATTGACCCATACCGCATGAGGAACTAACCATGGCTGAACCTGTACCGCCCCGCATGTCTGTGGTCGACTCCACTGCCATGTGCGTGCTGCGCCTTCGGGGCCATGACAATGGCAGACCCTACACCTGCGTCGCCGGAGCAGTCACCGACGATCTGCCTAGGGCGCCGAAGGTCACCGTGGAAGACGAGCAGGCCTGGACCCCGCATACCATCCTGCGTTCCACTGGCCGATTTGAAATCACACGATGTGACTTCGAAAGTTACCAGGAGTTCGCGGCCTTCGTCGTAGGATGCTTGCGCCTACTGGAGACGGCTCGAGCGCTGCGTGCCCCCTTGCCCTACCTGGCCTACGTGGTCACACGCCCCATAACCGGAGACGGATACTTCACTGGTGGCCCCCTCGGTGATCGCCAGGTCAAGCTTCGCGCTGCCACACAGGCCCTAGATGACAACGCCGACCGGCGTCGTCAGCGACTGGACCAGGCGCAAATGCAGGCGTTGGAGCCTTTGCTGCCCGGACACATCAGTTTGCGTAGGGCCGCATCCAGCGGCCTCACTCACTGGTGCAACAGCCTCACCGGTGAGACTGGGTGGGGACTCACCCCGGTCCACGCCTACGGGCAAGCCCGGTACTCCGATGCTATCCACGACGGTCCTCAAGAACGCAGGGACAACGGTCAGCCCAGCCGTTCGGCTGGGGAGATGTCGCAGTGACGCAGCTGCATACTCCCGACGGTCAGCGCGGCCGGGACATCAACCGGCTCCAGCATGTCATCGTCCAGGCGAACCAGAGGACGCAGTGATCGCCCCGAAACAGGCCAATTGGGTCATGGACAACGTCCACCGCACCTATCACCGCGGTGGAGCCAACCGAGCCACGCCCTTGTGTAACCCGATGAATCTGTCCTTCAAGACGTGCCCATGCCTGTGGGTATGCGACGACTGCTCCGCAGGACGGTGCCAGCGCAACCCGAAGGCATGCGTGGAGATCTGGAACGCTGACTTCGCCGACTGGCGGCGGTTTCGCCGCCCAGAGACACAGATCCTGCACCCGATCGGCCCGAATACCAGTCCCATCACCCGCGAGTATCTGTGGGTGCAGGGATGTTGTGGCCGCTACATCTGCAAGTGCCCGTGCCAGACCGCGGTGTCGCACTTGCCCGAGCCGGTTGACCCGATGCAGCCGACCCTGTTCGAGGGGACGGGGTGAGACGCCCGCCCAAGCCCATGCCTTCTACGGACTGGGCCAAGCTGCGCGGAACGGATTGGCTGGTACTGCATCACATGATTCTGCTCGGTATCGCTGACATGGTTGCCAACCCCTCACCTAAGCCCGAAGAGGAAGCGCTGTGGGTGCGCCAGCACGCGTTCGCCGCCCACCACCCGGCCATGGAGCGCGCCTACCCGAACGGCTTTCTTTAGCGGACGCACTGGGAAAAGCCCTCGCGGAATCATGGCTCGCTTCCTATTCCGCCCCGACAGCAACCCGTGCGTGTGGTGATGCCGCTGCTCGTGCGCTTAGACCGGCCCCGTGCCCGGGGCGCCAGCCCCGAATAAGGCCAAGCTCACGCAGCGACCCACCCTCGCCCCGGCCAAGTATGCATCAGCCCGCCCCCTGTTCCCTCTGGAGG
>NZ_CBDRFA010000028.1:0-84330 GCF_965343085.1 Nocardiopsis synnemataformans
ACCCCCCCCCCCCCCCCCCCCCCCCCGCGGGGGTCAGCCGTCGCCGCGCCGCTGTACGTGCTGGAAGCCGAACCGGCCCTTGATGCACAGGTTCCCGTGGGTCACCGGGTTGTCGTGCGGCGAGGTGACCTTGACGATCTCGTTCTCCTGCACGTGCAGCGTAACGTTGCATCCCACCCCGCAGTAGGTGCAGATCGTGGTGGTCTCGGTCTGTGCCTCCTCGTCCCAGGTACCCGCCTCGCGCATGTCGAACTCGGTGCGGAAGGACAGGGCGCCGGTGGGGCACACCTCGATGCAGTTCCCGCAGTACACGCAGGCCGAGTCGGGCAGCGTGACGTCGTGCTCGGTGGAGATGCGGGCGTCGAAGCCGCGCCCGGCCACCCCGATGGCGAAGGTGTTCTGCCACTGGTCGCCGCAGGCGTCCACGCACTTGTAGCACATGATGCACTTGGAGTAGTCGCGCACGTACAGGTCGTTGTCCACCTTCGGGGGCTGCTCGACCGTCTCCGCGGCCGCGCCGTCGCCGGGCTCGTGGTCGCCCGCGTGGCGGGCGTCGCGCACGCCCAGCGCCGCGACCTCGGCGCGCGGGCCGAACCGCCCGGGTTCGGCCTCGTAGCGCTCCATCCACTCGGCCACCTTCGGGGTGGTGGACAGGTCGACGGAGGAGCCGAGCAGCTCCAGGACCATCTTGCGGCTGTGCCGCACCCGCTCGGAGTCCGTGGCCACGCTCATGCCGGGCTCCAGCCTGCGTGAGCAGGCGGGGGCGAGCGTGCGCGCGCCCTCCACCTCCACCACGCACACCCGGCAGGCGTTCCGGGGGGTGAGGGTGTCGCCGTAGCACAGGGTGGGGATCTCGGTGCCCTCCCCTGCGCAGGCCTCCAGGATGGTGGTGCCCTCCGGGACGCGCACGGTGCGCCCGTCGATGGTCGCGTCGATCAGCCGCTTGGGCGGGGCCAGGAGTACGGGGACGGTCATCGGGCCTCCTCGGTTGCCGCCCGGGTGTCCGGGCCGGTGCTCTGGTGGGTGTCGTCGGTCGCGTCGAACAGGCCGAGCCGGTCGATCGCCGACTCCACGGCGTTCCACGCGGTCTGTCCCAGGCCGCAGATCGAGGCGTCGCGCATCGCCAGGCCGACCTCGCGCAGCAGGGGGACCTCGGCGGCGGCGTCGCCTCCGGACCTGATCCGCAGCAGCGACTCCTCCTGGCGCACGGTGCCCACCCGGCAGGGCACGCACTGGCCGCAGGACTCGTCGCGGAAGAAGGCCGCCATCCGGACCAGCGTCGCGACCAGGTCGGCGGTGTCGTCCAGGACCAGCACCACCCCCGAACCCAGGGACGTGCCCGCGGCGCGGGCCCCCTCGAAGGTCAGCGGGATGTCCAGCTCGTCCCCGCGGACGAAGGTCCCGGCCGCGCCGCCGAGCAGGACCGCCTGGATGGTGCGCCCCTCGGGCATCCCCCCGGCCGCCTCGACGAGGTCGCGCAGGGTGGCGCCGAAGGGCAGCTCGTACAGCCCCGGACGGCGCACGCCGCCCGACAGGCAGAACAGCTTGGGTCCGGTGGACTGGCCGGTGCCCACGGCCGCGTAGGCCGGGCCGCCCATCAGCAGGACGGGCAGCACGTTGACCAGCGTCTCGACGTTGTTCACGGCGGTGGGCTTGCCGAACAGCCCCTTCTCCACGGGGAAGGGCGGCTTGCTGCGGGGCTCGCCCCGGTAGCCCTCGATGGAGCCGAAGATCGCGGTCTCCTCGCCGCAGATGTAGGCGCCCGCGCCGCGCCGGATCTCGATGTCGAAGGCGAACCCCGAGCCCAGGATGTCCGGGCCGAGCAGGCCCCGCCCGCGGGCCAGGGCGATGGCGTTCTCCAGGTGGCGCAGCGCCCGGGGGTACTCGCCCCGGATGTAGAGGTAGCCGGTCCGCGCGCCCACGGCGTACCCGGCGACGGTCATCGCCTCGACGACGGAGAACGGGTCGCCCTCCATCAGGACCCGGTCCTTGAAGGTGCCGGGCTCGCTCTCGTCGGCGTTGCACACCAGGTAGTGCGGGCCGTCCGGCTGCTGGGCGGTGGCCTGCCACTTGCGCCCGGTGGGGAAGGCGGCCCCGCCCCGGCCGACGAGGCCGGAGTCGGAGACCTCCCGGATGACACCGGCGGGGCCCAGCCGCAGCGCCTGGCGCAGCGCGGCGTACCCGCCCGCGGCGCGGTAGTCGTCCAGGCTGAGGGGGTCGACGGTGCCGATCCGGCGCAGCAGCACGTGGTCGGGCGAGCCCGCGTCGGGCACGGCCGCCGCGGGGTCGGGCTCGGGCGCGGTCCCGGGCAGGGGGTCCGCGCCGAAGGTGGTGGCGGGCCGGTGGCCGTTGGTCTCCGGCGCCCCGGTGTCGGGCAGGGCCTCCGCGGCCATCGCGTCCAGCGCCTCGGGTGTGGCGGGGGCGGCGACGGCGTACCGGGCCGGGGCGCCCGCCTCCACGGCCAGGGCGGCGGGCGCGCGCTCGCACATGCCCAGGCACGGGCTCTCGTGCCAGGCCGCCTCCCCGTCGTGGCCGCCGGGCGGGCCGAGGCGCTCGGCCAGCCGGGCGCGCATCCCGTCCGAGCCCACCGCCGCGCACGCGATGTCGGTGCACAGGTGCACGACCCGGCGGGGCCTGCGGTGCAGGGCGAACATCGCGTAGAAGGAGGCGACGGCGTAGGCCTCCGCCGGGGGGACGGTCAGCCTGCGGCAGATGTGGTCGAGCGCGGGGCGGCTGATCCAGCCCACGCGGTCGTTCACCGCGTGCAGGGCCGGGAGGAGCAGGTCGCGCCGGTCGCGTGCGGAGTGGCCGCCCCGCGCGTAGCGCAGGTCGGCGTCCTGGCGGGTGCCGCCGTCCCAGCCGGACTCGGGTGGCCCGAGCACGCTCTCGACGGCCTCGCGTTCGGCGGTGGTGGGCGTCTCGTCCAGGAATCGCAGGTCCACGCCGTGGTCACCTCATATCGAGTGTAATCCAGATCACAGGATTCTGTATACAGAGAACAGTATGATGGCAGTGTTCGGGTTGACAACCCCTGTAAGCGGTAAGATCGCGTAAGGATGCTCCCGAGCGTCCGATTCGCTCTTGCAGGGCGCTGACCTGGCACGATGGGCCGTGCCGCCGCCGCAGGGGGCTGGGGCGACGGCACGGCCCTCCCTCCTACCCTCAGCTCGCGGCGGCGGCCGGGCGCGCCGGCTGTTCCACCCGTTCGATCCGCACGGCGGCGGCCTTGTACTCCGCCGTCCCCGCGATGGGGTCCGTGGCGTCGATGGTCAGCAGCTGGGTGTCCACCTGCTCGGGGAAGTGGAAGGTCATGAACACCAGGCCCGGCCGCATGGCCTCGGTGACCGAGACCGGGACCAGGACCGAGCCCCGCCGGGAGGTCACCCGGACCGTCTCCCCGTCGCCGACACCGAGCTTGGCCGCGTCCTCGGGGGACAGGTCCAGCAGCTCGCCACGGCGCAGCGGCGAGGAGAACCCGCTGGTCTGGACTCCCGTGTTGTAGTCGTCCAGCCGTCGGCCGGTGGTCAGGCGGAAGGGGAAGTCCTCGTCCAGCAGGTCCACCGGCGGTGAGTGGCCCACGATCCCGAACGGCGCGGGTTCGCCGCGCTCGGCGGGGTCCTCCGACCACAGCCGCGCGTGCAGGTAGCTCGGCTCCACGGCGTCCTCGGAGTAGCAGGGCCACTGGATGCCGTGCAGCTCGGCCAGACGCGCGTAGCTCATGCCCCGGTGCATGGGGGAGAGCGCGCGGACCTCGTCCCAGATCTCCTCGGCGGAGGGCCGCGCCCAGTCGTGTCCCAGCCGGGTGGCCAGGTCGCACATGATCTCGATGTCGTCGCGGGCGCCCTCCGGCGGGTCCAGCGCCCTGCGCACCAGCTGCACGCGGCGCTCGCTGTTGGTGAAGGTGCCGTCGGACTCGCACCAGGAGGCGCTGGCCGGGAGCACCACGTCGGCCAGTTCGGCGGTGCGGGTCAGGAAGATGTCCTGCACGACCAGGTGGTCCAGGCCGCGCAGGCGGCGGGTGGTCTTGTGCGTCTCGGGCTCGGACTGGACGGGGTTCTCCCCGATCACGTAGAGCGTCTTGAGCTCGTGCTCGTCCATCGCCTCGAACATCTGGGTCAGGTTCAGGCCCTTGGCGGGCTGGATCTCCCGCCCCCAGGCGGCCTCGAAGGGCGCGCGCACCTGAGCGTCCAGGAGGTCCTGGAACCCGACCAGTCGGTCGGGGATGGCGCCCATGTCGCCGCCGCCCTGCACGTTGTTCTGGCCGCGCAGCGGGTTGAGCCCGGACCCGTACCGCCCCACGTGCCCGGTGAGCAGCGACAGGTTGATCAGCGAACGGACGTTGTCGGTGGCGTTGTGGTGCTCGGTGATGCCCAGCGTCCAGCACATCTGGGCGCGTTCGGCGCGGGCGTAGGCGTGCGCCAGCTCGCGGATGGCCTCGGCGGGCACGCCGGTCTCGGCCTCGGCGGCGGCCAGCGTCCACGGCTCCACCAGCGCACGGTACTCGTCCAGGCCGCTGGTGGCGCGCTGGACGAAGGTGTCGTTGGCCAGCCCCGCGTGCAGGATCTCGCGGCCGATGGCGTGCGCCAGCGGGATGTCGGTGCCCACGTTCAGGCCCAGCCAGCGGTCGGCCCACTCGGCGGTCGGGGTGCGCCGGGGGTCCACGACGAACAGGCGCGCCCCGCGCCGCACGGCCTTGAGCACGTGCTGGAAGAAGATCGGGTGGGCGAAGCGCGGGTTGCCGCCCCAGATCACGATGAGGTCGGTGTCCTCGATCTCGGTGTAGGAGGAGGTGCCCCCGCCCGAGCCGAAGGCCGCGGCCAGCCCGGCGACGCTGGGCGCGTGGCAGGTGCGGTTGCACGAGTCGACGTTGTTGGTGCCGACGACGACGCGGGTGAACTTCTGCGCCATGAAGTTCATCTCGTTGGTGGCCCGGGCGCAGGAGAGCATGCCGAAGGAGTCGGGGCCGTGCTCGGCGACCCCGCGCCGGAACCCGGCGGCCGCGCGGTCCAGGGCCTCCTCCCAGGAGGCCGGGCGCAGCTCGCCGCCGTCACGGACGAGGGGCTGGGTGAGTCGGTTGTGGGGTGCGGAGAAATCGTCGGATCGCATGTGGCCTCGCATGGTGTTCGTGGCCGGATTCGTCCGGGCCGCCGGGCGGCGACATTGTTCGGATACTGCATACAGTATTGAGATGGTGGAGACAAGGGTCAAGAGTGAGGGGTGCGGGGGTGTGGGCCAGTGGACTGGCCGGAAACGTTGCTGGTGTGTCACGCGGGCTCTGAACTGCGGTGATCGGGAACGGGTCCCGGTGAACCTCTGCGGTCGGTACGTCTAGGCCGCGACGGAGGGCGCCGCGGGCGTGGGGGCGGGGGCGTCCAGCATCCGGGCGTTGAGCAGTCCCGCGACGGCGTCGACCGCCCGGAGCGCGGGGGCGGGGGCGCCGGTCAGGTCGGCCAGCTCCACCACGGCGGACAGGATGACGTCCAGCTCCATGGGGCGTCCGCGCTCCAGGTCGTGCAGGGTCGAGGTGCGGTGGTCGCCGGTGCGCTCGGCCCCGGCCAGGCGCCGGTCGATGGAGACGGCGGGGCGCACGCCCAGCCGCGCGGCCACGTCCAGGGTCTCGGCCATCATGGTGCGGGCCAGCTCCCTGGTCGGGCGGTTGCGGCAGATCTGCACCATGGTGGAGCGGCTCAGTGCGCTCAGCGGGTTGAAGACGATATTGCCCATCAGCTTCACCCAGATGTCCTCGCGCAGGTCCTGCTCGATCGGACACTTGAGCCCGCCCGCCTCCATCGCGGCCTGGAGGTCGCGGCAGCGCCGGGAGGAGGAGCGGTCCGGCTCGCCGATGGAGAACCGGGTCCCCTCGATGTGCCGGATCACGCCGGGCCCGGCGATCTCGGTGGCCGCGTAGACCACGCAGCCCACGGCGCGCTCGACCGGGATCGTCCGGCTGACCGCGCCGCCGGGGTCCACGCTCTCGATCCGGTGCCCGGCCAGGGGCCCCTCGATCCCGTGGAAGTACCACCAGGGGATGCCGTTCTGGGCGGCGACGACCATGGTGGAGGGGCCCATCAGGGGGCGCAGCAGCGGGCCGCAGGCCGCGTAGTGCTGTGCCTTCAGGCCGAGGATGACGGCGTCCACGGGCCCGACCTCGGTGGGGTCGTCGGTGGCGTGGGGATGCGCGTCGAAGTCCCCGCGCGGGCTGAGGACCCGGACACCCCGCTCGCGCAGGGCCCGCAGGTGCTCGCCGCGCGCGATGAGGTGCACGTCGGCCCCGCCCCTGTACAGCGCGGCTCCCGCGTAGGCGCCGATCGCTCCGGCGCCGAGTACGGCGATTCGCATGAGGACTCCTTTCCATAAAATACTGTATACAGTATGCTTCAGGGCAGCGTTCTTCACCCGACGACAGGGAGAGAAGGAATGCCCGACCCGGTTGCCCCGGAAACTTCTCCGCTTCTTCACGGAAAAAGCCACCCGCGCGCACCGCTGCCCTGGACCAAGGCGCGGGAGCTGGCGTGGGTGACCGGCGCCGAGGGTGGACAGCCCATGGCCGAGGAGCCGCTCGACAGCGCCCTCGGTGCCACCCTCGGCGCCGACCTCGTCTCGGCGGTCGACGTCCCGGTGCTGGACAGCGCGGCCATGGACGGGTACGCGGTGGCCGGTGAGGGCCCCTGGGCCGTCCTCGGCCGCTCGCTCGCCGGGCGTCGGGGGGCCGTCGTCCGCCTGAACCCGGGGGAGGCGGTGGAGGTCGCCACGGGTGCCGTCGTGCCGGAGGGCACCACCGCCGTCCTCCCCTGGGAGCGGGCGACGGTGTCCTCCGGGCGCGTGCGCGGCGGGGCCGAGACCGGCAGGCACATCCGCCGCAAGGGCGAGACCACCCCCGCCGGGGCGCTGGCCGCGCGCCGCGGCAGCCCCGTCACCCCCGCCCTCCTGGGCCTGGCCGCGAGCCTGGGCCTGGACACGCTGCCCGTGGTCCGTCCCCCGGTGCGCGTCCTGGTCACCGGGGACGAGGTCGTGCGCGAGGGGACGCCGCGCCCGGGCACCGTGCGCGACGCGATCGGCCCGCTGCTCCCCGGACTGGTCGCCTGGGCCGGAGGGCGCTGCCTGCCCGCGCTGGCGGTCGCCGACCGCGGCCGGGACACGGCACGGGCCCTGGAGGCGTCCCCGCCCTCCGAGGTCGTCGCGGTCTGCGGGTCCTCCTCGGCCGGGCCCGCCGACCACCTGCGCCCGGTGCTCGCCGGACTCGGCGCGCGGATGGTCGTCGACGGCGTGGCCTGCCGCCCTGGGCACCCGCAGGTGCTGGCCGTGCTGCCCTCGGGGACGGTGGTCGTGGGCCTGCCGGGCAACCCCGGCGCCGCGCTGGCCGCCGCGCTCACGCTGCTCGTCCCGGTGCTCACCGGCCGCGCGGACCGGCGCGACCCCGCCCACCTCGGCCGCCGGGTCCGGCTCATCGGACCGACCCCGCCGCACCCGACGGACACCCGCCTGGTGCCGGTGCGCGTCAGCCGCGACCTGGCGGTGGAACTGCCCGGCACCGGCTCGGCCGACCTGCGCGCCGCCGCCGTCGCGGACGCCCTCGCGGTCGTGCCGCCCGGCCGCCGGACCGGTCGGGTCGAACTCGTGGAGCTGCCGTGACGGCACACGCGCCCGCCGCCTTTCGTACACTGTCTACAAAGTCCACGCATCCGGATGGAGCCGCCCTATGTCCCCACAGGGGTTGAACGCCGTCGCGGGACGGGTCCAGCGCCCCGTGCCGCTGCGTGAAGCCGTGTACGAGGCCATCCTCGACCTGATCACCAACCGGTCGCTCTCGCCCGGCCAGCACCTGGTCGAGACCGAACTGGCCCAGACCCTCGGCGTCTCGCGCCAGCCGGTCCGCGAGGCGATGCAGCGGCTCAGCAACGAGGGGTGGGTGGACCTGCGGCCCGGGTACGGCGCGTTCGTGCACACGCCCACCGAGAGCGAGGCCGACCAGCTCCTGGCCGTGCGCGCCCTGCTGGAGACGGAGTCGGCCCGCCTGGCCGCGCGGAACGCCTCGTCCGAGCAGATCGGGTTCCTGCGCGACCTCGTCGCCGCCGGGCGCGCGGCCACCGACCGCGCCGACACCGACGCGGTCGTCCAGGCCAACGCCGACTTCCACCGCACCGTCACCGAGGCCTCGGGCAACGGGGTGCTCGCCGAGCTGGCCGCGCAGGTCGACCGGCGGGTGCGCTGGTACTACGCCCCGGTCGCCCGCGTCCGCGGCGCCGCCTCCTGGGACGAGCACTCCGCCCTCGTCGACGTCATCGAGGACCGTGACGCGAACGCGGCGCTGAGACTGATGAGCGAGCACACCGAGCGCACCCGGCGCACCTACCACGAGCAGGTGGACGGCGTGGAGGCCTGAGCCGCCGCGCGCCCGTCTCCTCACCCGCGGCGGCTCAGGAGGCCGCGACCCGGTAGGCGCTGCCGTCGTCGTCGCGGGTCAGGTAGCCCTCGTCCACGAGGTGGCGGCGCATGGACGAGTGGTCGTCGCAGCAGGACCGCAGGGCGGCGTTCACCTGCTTTTCGGTGTACGTCACGCCGGGGGCGAAGAACCGTTCGGTGATCCGCGCGAACACCCGCACGCGCAGCTCGCGCTTGGCGGGCAGCGTGCTCAGCCACCCGTCGTGGAACAGCGCGTCCACCGGATCCCGGCGCGCGGGCCGGTGCTCCTCCAGGGCGGCGGAGAACACCTCCGGCACGCACACCACGCGGCCGTCGTCCTCGCGCACCAGTCCCGCGTCCGAGAGCCGGGTCAGGCTCCGGCGTCCCCGCCCGTCCGCGCGGACCTCCCCGGCGGGCAGCCCCCCGGCTCCCGCGCCGACCACGCGGGCGTAGAGCGCCAGGCGGTCGGGGTCGGCCAGGGACGAGACGATCTGGGTGGGGTGCGGCAACGGCGGGCCCTTCTCCGGGTACGTGTACGACCCACCGACCCTAGGAGCAGCGCCGAGGGCCGGTCCAGGTGTTTTTCAGCGTTCGGCCAGCAACCGCTCGACCACCCGGCCCACACCGTCCTCGTTGCTGGGCGGGGCCACCCGCAGTCCCAGCGCCGGGTCGAGCAGGTCGGGGTGTCCGCTGGCCATGACGTACCCCCCGCCCGCCCAGGACAGGGCGGCCAGGTCGTTGGGCATGTCGCCGAAAGCCACCACCTCCTCGGCGGGCACCCCCCACCGCTCGCAGACCATCGCGAGCGTGCTGCCCTTGTTCACGCCCGGCGCGCTCAGCTCCAGCAGGCTGTAGCTGCCCGAGTAGGTCACCTCCGCCAGCGCCCCGACCGCCGCCGCGGCCGTCTCGTGCAGCTCCTCCACCGGCATGTCGCGGGAGCGCACGAGCAGCTTGGTGATCGGGGTGGCCCGCTTCAGCAGGGTCTCGGTGTCCTCCAGCACCTCGCGCACCCACTCGCCGGACAGCCACGGCTCCAGGTGGTAGTCGGCGTCGTGGAAGAAGTCGGTGCCGGTCTCGATGCCGTAGCCGATCCCGGTCAGCTCCGCGTTGAGCTTCTCGACCACCGAGCGGGCGGTCTCCGGGGAGATGGCGCGCATCAGCGGTTCGTCGCCGGGCACGTGGGCCAGCGAGCCGTTGCCGCAGAGCACGGCGGCGCAGGGGAGCTGCTCGGCGATGTGCTGCGTGGTCCGGGGCGGACGCGCGGTGGAGACCACCACTTTGACGCCCGCCTCCGCGGCGGCGGCCAGCGCCCGCCGGTTGCGTTCGGAGACCAGGCCTCCCGCGTCCAGGAGTGTGCCGTCGAGGTCGGTCGCGATAACCCGGGGAAAGACCATGGTGGGCATTATGTCTGTTCCTGGTGACGTTGCGAAGCGGTTTTGACCCGTCTCACACGAGCGGGAGCGGGGAGCCGAAGGCCGCGGGAACCCGTTCCACCACCCCGCCCCGGAACACGTCGTACAGGTCCAAGGACTCCAGGTGGACGTAGCCGATGTGGCAGTCGCAGCTGGTCAGGGGGCACGCGCGGGGGCCGAGCCGGGCGGCGAACGAGCCGTCGTAGAGGTTGCCCATCGGGGTGTCCACGAAGTGGCACCGGCGCACGTCGCCGTCCCCGTCCACGGACAGCACAGTGTCACCGGTACGGCAGGGCAGACCCCGGCTGGGGTGAGGACTGCGGCTGTAGTGGAAGTGGGGGTCCAGGGCCTGCCACCGCGCGGCCTCCGTCTCGGTGTAGGTGCGCCCCTCGGCGGCGTTCACCCACAGGTACACCTGCTCGGGCAGGTCGGCGCGCATCCGCCGGGCCGCCGCGAGGTGTTCCGGTTCGCCGACCACGCCGACGCTGAACCGCACCCCCATCCCGACCAGCTCGCGCGCCTTGGCCAGGAAGCGCTCATGGGTCACCTGGCCGGGGTGGTAGGTGGTCCACAGCGCGGCGGTGCCGGGGTCGCAGTCGGCCAGCCAGCCCAGGCGGCCGCTCAGGTTGGTCTGGATGGCCACCCGTTCCACGTGCGGCAGGTGGCTGAGCCGGGCGATCGCGGCCCGGTACCAGGACCGCACCAGCCCCTCGCCCCACGGGGTGAACAGCACCGAGACCCGGGTGCCGGGGTGCTCCGCCTCCAGCGCGGCCACCCAGTCGGTGAAGCGCTCCAGCGCGGCGCGGTCGGCGCGCAGCGTCTCGGGGTTGTCGCGCCGCTTGGCGAAGGGGCAGTACGGGCAGTCGTAGTCGCAGCTGGCCAGCGGACCGCGGTAGAGCAGGGTCAGGTGCGGCGGGAGCGCGGGGACCGGTGCCGGGGTCTGGGTCGGGGAGGAGGGGGTCACCGCGCTCACCGGGCCTCGTAGTCGGCCATCAGCGCCGCCACCCCGGCGGAGAAGAACATCGGCCCCACCGCGTCGGAGTGCGCGAGCCCCTCCGGGGTCAGCCGCAGCAGGTCCGGCGCGCCGTCCCGCTCCAGCCAGCCGCGCCCGTCGAGCACCGCCAGGGTCGCGGCGAAGTTCTCCTCGGGGCGGGAGCCGAACCGGTCGGCGTAGGCGGCGGTGTCCATCCCCTCCGCGAGCAGCAGTGACTGGAGCAGGTGGCGGCGGCGCCGCTCGTCCCCGTCCATGTCGAACCCCACCTCGGCCCGGGCGAAGTCGGCCCGGTCGCGGCCCGTGTAGTCGGCGATGATCGATCGCACCTGCCCCACCCCCACGGCGTAGTCGAAGGAGTAGTGCGCGGCGGAGGTGTAGGAGCGGGCCCCGCAGCCCAGCCCCACCATGCCGTCGGTCTGGCAGGAGTGGTCCGGCCCCTGCGTCGCCGGGGCGTCCGCCCGCCGGAACATGCGCATGGACACCTGCTCGTAGCCGCGTTCGCGCAGGTGGTCGCGGCCCTGACGGTACAGGCCCAGCCGGTGGTCGTCCCACGCGCGTGCGCGGCGGCCCAGCCCGGTGAGCGGGCGCACGTACAGCGGGTACAGGTAGACCTCCTCCGGCTCCCACTCCAGCGCCGTGTCCAGGGAATAGGCCCAGGTGCGGGCGTCCTGGCGGTCGATGCCGTAGATGAGGTCCACGTTGAGGTCGGCCGAGGCGTGCTCGCGGATCGCGGCCAGCGCCCGGTCCACCTCGGCGCGCTTTTGCGGACGCCCGGCCGCGTGCGCCTCGGAGTCCAGGAAGCTCTGCACGCCCATGCTGATCCGGGTGGCGCCGCGCGCGTCGAGCACCGCCAGCCGGTCGGGCGTGGCCGTGGCCGGGGAGGTCTCCACCGACACCGGGACCGCCGACAGGTCCACCCCGAACGCGCGCTCGGTGAGGTCGTAGACCCGGGTGAGCTCCTCGGCGGTCAGGTAGGTGGGGGTGCCGCCGCCCAGGGCGGCCCGGGCGAAGGCGGCGCCCTCCGGCAGCGCCCCGGCCACCGCCTCCGCCTGCCGCTCCAGCGCGTCCAGGTAGGCGGTGACCTGCTCGGCCGGGGGGGTGGAGCGGGTGAACAGGTTGCAGAACCCGCAGCGCATCTCGCAGAACGGGATGTGCGCGTACAGCGACAGCGCGCCGACGTCCTCGCCGCGCCACAGGTCGGCGAGCGCGGGGCGCTCGGTGAAGGGCCGGTAGGCGCTCTTGTGCGGGTAGGCGTAGACGTAGGACTGGTAGGGGGAGTCGGCGCGCACCGGTTCGGGGCGCGGGGTCAGGGCGGTGGTCACGCGGTCGCCTCCTGGGCGTCGGCGGGAGCGGTGCGTCCCCGGGGCAGGAACGCGTGGGCGTAGGGGACCGTCCACACGGTCTCGTGGCCGATCCGGTGGCCGGTGTAGCCGTCCTCCCCGTAGGCGGTGCCGTGGTCGGAGCACACGATCGCGAAGCAGGGGCGGCGGGCCGACATCGCGGCCAGCAGCGGTGGCAGGTGCCGGTCCACGTACTCCAGGGCCGCGGCGTGGCTGCGCCTGGTGTCGCCGTCCTCCCGGACGGCCCCGGGCAGGTGGAACCAGTTGGGCTGGTGCAGCGCCGACACGTTGAGCAGCAGGAACAGCGGCTGGTCCGCGGGGCGCTCCCCGGCGATCCGGGCGGCGCACGCCACCTGGTGCTCGAAGGAGCGGGGGCCGGTCACGCCGAAGGACTCCTCCCAGTGGCTCTCGGCGAACATGTCCGGGATGACCGAGCCCACCGCCGACCGCCGGTTGAAGAAGCCCGTGCCCCCCACGCAGGCCGTGTGGTACCCGGCCCGGGCCAGCCCGGAGGCCAGGTCCGGGGCGTCGAAGGTCCAGGTGCCGGGCGCGGTGGACACGCTGCCGGGGAACGCGGCGGCGAACAGGCGCGGGTGCGGCCCCGGAGAGGCGGGGGTGGGCAGGAACCCGGCGAGCATCGCCAGGTGGGAGGCGTAGGTGAAGCTCGCGGGCGCGTGCCTGCGCTCCCACCGCCCGCCCGGCAGCAGGCGGGCCAGGTTCGGGGTGCGGCCCGCCTCGGCCAGTTCGGCGGCCACGTCGTGGCGGAGGGTGTCCAGGGTGAGCAGCAGGATGTCGTGCGTGCCCACCACGGCGTTCATGTCGGGTGCGGTGTTGTTCATGCTCTCTCGGGTTCGGGGACGGGGAAACGGCCGGTGGCCAGGGCGTGCAGTTGCTCGGCGTAGGTGTCGCGGCCCTCGTGCAGGACGCCGGGGAGCAGGTCGCCGAAGGCGTTGACCTCGCACACGGCGAACTCCCGCCACCCCGGGGAGGCCAGCAGGTCCACCCCGGCGTGCAGGGTGCCCGGGAAGCACGCGGCGGCGGCCTCGGCGGTGGCCATGGCCCGCGCCCAGGCGTGCGGGCCGACCGACTCCCGCAGGGCCGCCAGGTCGCCCCGGGCGTTGCCCAGGTGCAGGTTGGTCATGGGTGAGGACGAGGAGCGCACCACGACGTGGGCGGCCCGGCCCGCGACCACCACCACGCGCAGGTCCACGGCCCTGCCCGTGAACCCCGCCTTGGGCACCCACCGCTCCACGTGCAGGTGGTCGGGGGCCAGGGCGTCCACCACCGCCGCGACGTCCTCCTCGCTGGTGTAGGTGCGCAGCCGCAGGCTGTTGTACAGCTCCACGGACCCGTCGGCGCCCCGGACCAGGTCGGCCGAAGTGATCGCGCGGATCCGCCCGCCGGAGGCGGTGGCCAGCGCCATCACGCCGGAGGCCGAGGAGCCGTGCGCGGGCTTGACGAACACCCTCGGCCAGCGGTGGGCGTCCATCGCCGCGCGCAGCGACGCGTAGCCGGTGACCGGCCCGGGCAGGGCGGGCGGCACCGGCACTCCGGCCGCCGCCAGACGGGCGTGGCAGCGCCGCTTGTCGCACATGTCCACCAGGTCCGCGGGCTCCTGGAGCAGGGCCGCGCCCGGCGTGGCGCGCACCGCTTCCGCGAGCCGGTCCAGCGCGGCCCGGAACCCGGCGTGCTGGTCGCCGGTGCCCTCGGCCCGGTACAGGTCGGGGGTGTGCTCCCAGCCCCGCAGCAGGCGCTCGGTCTCCGCGTCGCCGCCCGGTGAGTCCACCCGGACCACGGCGTCCTCCGGCAGCTCCACCGGCCCGGAGGCCAGCGCGCGCCACGGTACGACCACCGGTCCGGGCAGACCGCGGGCCTCGGCCGCGGCGCCGAACAGCTCCAGGCGCCGGTGGCCGGGGACCCCCACCACGACCAGGGGGCGTTCGGGGGTCATTCGGAGACCGCCGTGTAGTAGTGGATCTCGGGTTCCTCGCCGTCCTCGTCGTCGTGGACCTCGGGTTCCTCGCGTCCGGACAGGTCGACCTCCACGCCGGGCAGGGCCTCGCGGATTCGTGCGCACACGTCCTCGGAGACGTAGTGGTGGTGCAGGTCGAGCCGCTTCAGGTGGGCGAAGGCGGGTGCGGCCTCGACCAGGGCCTGTCCCCCCTCGTCGGTGAGGTCGCCCAAAGACAGGTCCAGGACCTCCAGGGAGGAGAGGACGGGGGCCTCGGCCAGGACGGGGATCCAGGAGCCCAGGTTCCCGGTGTTGCGCAGTCCGAGCGAGCGCAGCCGGGGGAACGCCCTGCCCGACAGCACCGGCGCGAGGTCCTGCGCGGTGCTTCTGCCGCCGTACTCCTCCACGCCCAGCCACAGCTCCAGGTGTTCCAGGGCGGGCAGGCCGGAGGCGCACACGTCCCGGACCACGTCGGGGCGCAGCCCCCCGCTCTGGACGGTGAGCCCGCGCAGCGAGGGGTGCTCCGCCAGGCGCAGGTCCAGGGCGCCGCTGCCGCCGCGCACCACCAGTTCCTCCAGGTGCGGCAGCGCGGTCACCAGCGGAGCGAGGTCGCACAGCTGGATCCAGGAGATCTCGTTCTCCTCCTGGAGGATCTCACCGAAGAACAGCGCGCGCAGCCCGGTCAGCTTCGGGGCGAGCCCGAGCAGCGCTTCGACGACTTCGTCGGTCCGCATCTGGAAGTCCTGGTCGGGGACGTTGCCGACGACCAGGGCGCGGACCTGCTCCTGTCCCACCAGGACGGAGAACCTGTGCATGTACTCCTGGAGGCTCTCGCCGCTCCCGTGGGAGCTCGACAGCTCCGTGCGCAGCCGCCAGGCCACCGAGCCCGGGTCGGCGATGGCCTCGAGGAGCCGCCGGTACGACCGGGGGCGCTCCTCATGGAGCTCGCTCCGGTTGCGCGCCCAGTACATGGCGGTTTCGAGGTCGTCGCGGATGGTGTCCCACGAGTGGAACTCGACCACGGGCAGGCCCGCGAACTCGGTGACGTGGTGGCTGTTGGGCATCAGGGGGCTTTCCGGCTCAGGGTTTCGGGCAGGCGATGTCTGGCAGCCCGGAGTGACGCACTTGCGTGGGGTTACTCCGAGACCGCGGTGAAGTAGTACACCCTGTCCCCGTGGGTGTGCGGCTCCCGGTGCTCGGACAGGTCGACCTCCACGCCGGGCAGGGCCTCGCGGACGCGCGCCTGCGTCTCCTCGGACAGGTAGTGGTGGTGCAGGTCCAGGCGGCGCAGCCCCGCGAACGCGGACGCGGCCTCCACCAGGGCCTGTCCGCCCTTGTCGGTCAGGGCGCCCAGGGACAGGTCCAGGACCTCCAGGGAGGCCAGGGCGGGGGCCTGGGCCAGGACGGGGATCCAGTCGTCGACGTCCTCGGCGTTGCGCAGGCCCAGGTGGCGCAGCTCGGGGAAGGCCTCGCCGGAGAGCACCCGCGCCAGGTCGTCCGGGGCGGTGTCACCCCGGTAGTTCTCCACACCCAGCCACAGTTCGAGGTTCTCCAGCGCGGGCAGCGGCGAGGCGGCGACCTCGCGCGAGACCTGGCCGGGCAGGCCGCCGCTCTGGAGGACCAGGGTCCGCAGGCCGGTGTGCTCGGCCAGGGCCATCTCCAGCTTGCCGTCGCCCAGGTAGGGGTCGCCGGTGCCGCGCACGGTCAGTTCCTCCAACCGGGGGAACGCCGC
Source organism: Nocardiopsis synnemataformans (assembly GCF_965343085.1). NCBI lineage: Bacteria > Bacillati > Actinomycetota > Actinomycetes > Streptosporangiales > Nocardiopsidaceae > Nocardiopsis > Nocardiopsis synnemataformans. The sequence goes on from NZ_CBDRFA010000028.1 coordinate 15,833, forward strand.
CACCAGGGGCGCCAGGTCGGTCTGGTGGATCCAGGAGATCTCGTACTCCTCCTGGAGGATCTCGCCGAAGAACAGCGCCCGCAGCCGGGGGAACGCGTCGGCACCGCGGATGAGCGCGTCGCGCGGCACGGTCGAGGGCGGTTCCTCCTCGAAGTCGCCCCAGCCGCCGACGATCAGGGCCCGGACCTGACCGGTGTCCACGGCCGCGAGGAATCGGGCGAAGTAGTCCCCGAAGTCCTCGGCGGGGTAGACCGACGAGACGCGCAGCCGCCACGCCACCGAGCCGGGGTCGGCGACCGCCGCGGCCAGCTCCTCGGGGGACTGGGCGGGCTCCTCGGAGTAGGTGCCGACCTCCTCGGCCTCGATCGCGGGGAACTCGACCACGGGTAGGCCCGCGAACTCGGTGACGTGGTGGTTGTTCGGCATCGGGGGGCTCCTACCTCGGGGTTTCGGGCAGGAACATATCTAGCAGCCCGGAGTGACACGACGGACGGCGCGGGCCCTACTCGGTGACGGCCGTGTAGTAGCCGGCCGAGTCGTAGTCGAAGTTCTCGTCCTCCCAGTCGCTGTCGACCTCGCGGTCGGACAGGTCCACGTCCACACCGGTCCCGGCGAAGGCGGCCCGGACGTGCTCGCTCATCTCCTCGGACAGGTAGTGGCGGTGCAGGTCGAGCCGTTTCAGGTGCCCGAACGCGGGTGCGGCCTCGACCAGGGCCCGAGCGCCCTTGTCGGTGAGGGTGCCCAGGGACAGGTCCAGGGTGTGCAGGCGGGAGGTGACGGGGGCCTCGGCGAGGACCGGAACCCAGTCGTCGGTGTGCTCGGCGTTGCGCAGCCCCAGCGACCGCAGCCGGGGGAAGGCCTCGCCGGACAGCACCGGGGCGAGGTCCTCCGGGGTGGTGTCGCCCTCGTAGTTCTCCACGCCCAGCCACAGCTCCAGGTGCTCCAGGTCCGGGAACCCGGACGAGACGACCTCGCGGGTGAGCTTCGCGGGCAGTCCGCCGCCCTGGAGGGTGAGGCGGCGCAGCGAGTCGTGCCGGGGCACGTGCAGGCTCATGTCACCCGTGCCGCGCACCGCGAACTCGGTCAGTCGGGGGAGGGCGGCCAGGACCGGGGCCATGTCGCCCAGCTCGATCCACGAGACCTCGAGCTGCTCGTAGGTCACGTCGCAGTAGAAGAGGGAGCGCAGCCCGGTCAGGTCCGGCGCCACCTCCAGGAGGGCGCGCTTGACGGGGTCGGGACACTGCACGGAGAAGGTCTCCAGCATGTCCCCGAGCACGACGGCGGTGACCCGGTCCTGGTCCACCTGCGCGGTGAACCGCCGGTAGTGGTCCAGGGGCTCCTCGCCGGCGCTGAGGCGCCAGGCCACCGACCCGGGGTCGGCCAGGGCCGCGCCCAGTGCCGGGGGCGGGTACGGGCCGGGGCCGGTGAAGCTCCGGCCCAGCCACTCCGCCCTCTCGCGCTCCTCCTCCGCCTCCCGCGTCCACCCCTCGGGGGAGCGGTACTCCACGACGGGCAGTCCGGCGAACTCGGTCAGGTGGGTGTCGAAGGCCACGGGGTCTCCCAGGGGTGCGGCGGAGTGTGCGTCCATGCCTACCAGTGCGCCCCGACATCCCGGGTCACCCGCGTCCGAGCGGCCCGGAGGCTCCCCGGCGGTTCCCGGGACTACTCCGAGACGGCCGTGTAGTAGGTGGGCTCCCCGTCGTACGTGTCGAGGTTCGGCCCCTCGCGGTCGGATAGGTCCACCTCCACCCCGGCTCCGGTGAACGCCGCGCGCACCTCCTTCTCCGCCTCCTCGGACAGGTAGTGGTGGTGCAGGTCCAGCTTCCCGAGCCCGCGGAACACGGGCGACTCCAGCAGGACCGGGACGTCCTCGTCGCGCAGGGTGCCCAGGGACAGGTCCAGGGTGTGCAGGCGGGAGGTGACGGGGGCCTCGGCGAGGACCCGCACCCAGGCGCCGGTGTGCTCGGCGTTGCGCAGGCCCAGCGACCTCAGCCCGGGGAAGGCCTCGCCGGACAGCACCGGCGCGAGGTCCTGTGCCGTGGTGTCGCCGCCGTAGTCCTCCATCCCCAGCCACAGCTCCAGGTGCTCCAGGGCGGGGAGCCGCGCGGAGGCGACTTCGCGGGCAAGCCGTCCGGGTAGTCCCCCGCCCTGGAGAGTGAGGCGGTGAAGCCCGTCGTGCTCCAGCGCCTCCAGGCTCAGGCGGGTGGTGCCGCGCACCGCGAACCCGGTCAGCCCGGGGAAGGCGGTCACCAGCGGGGACAGGTCCCCGTGCCTGATCCACGACGCCTCGCACTCGTCGCAGATCAGGTCCGCGTAGAAGAGGGAGCGCAGGCCGGGCAGGCGCGGTGCCGCCTCCGCGAGGGCGTCGCGGACGGCGTCGGAGGACTCCACCTCGAAGCCGTCCACCAGGCCGCCGACCACGAGGGCGCGGACCGAGGCCGGGGCGCCGACGAACTCCAGGAAGCTCTCCAGGTGCTCCCGGGGAACCTCCGGGATGCCGTATTCGTCGAACAGCCAGGCCACCGAACCGGGGTCGGCCAGGCCGTCCCGTTCCGGGGAACGGACGCCGGGAGCGGTGGTCTCCCCGTGCTCTTCCAGGCGGCGGGCCTCCGGGTAGCTCGCGACGGGCAGTCCGGCGAACTCGGTCAGATGGTCGTGGAAGGTCAAGGGGATTCCTGGAATCTCGGAGGGTGTGCGCGGCCATGCATAGCAGCACACTCCGACACCACGGTCTCCTCCAGCGCCGCCCTCATGGTCGGGCACTCCAGGACGTCCGGCGCCTCGCAGGAGAGCGTGTGCGCCACCATGTCGCGGACCGCCCGCAGCCGGGCCATGCGCTCGTCCAGCCGCGCCAGGTGCTCGGCCAGGTGCCCGCGCCGCGCCGCCCCGTCCTCGGCGCCGAACAGTTCGCGGATCTGCTCCAGGCTGAACCCGGCCTCCTGGGCGCGCAGCACCAGCCCCACCCGCAGGCGCTGCTCCGGTGTGTACCGGCGCTGGCCCCCCGCGCGGCGGGACGGTTCCAGGACGCCGACCGACTCCCAGTGCCGCAGCACGTGGGTGGCCAGTCCGAAGGGTTCGGCCAGTTCGCCGATGGACAGCTCCGACTCGCTTGACTTCATGTGGACATTAACTTCCACACTGGGGCTCCGGTCAAGGAACCGAGCTGGGGGAGGACACCGTGGACGAGCGGACCGAGCGTGTGCGCGGCGAGTGGGATCGGATGTCGCGGGGCTACGACCGCGGTGCGGGGGTGCAGAGGGCCGTGCTCGGCCGCACCCGCGCCCGGCTGTGCGCCAGGGCGCGCGGCCGGGTCCTGGAGGTCGCCGTGGGCACCGGCCAGAACCTGCCGTACTACCGGGACGGGGTGGAGGTCACCGGGGTGGACCTGAGTCCCGGCATGCTGGCCAGGGCCCGGGAGCGGGCCGCCGGACTGGACGGACGCTTCACCCTGCGCGAGGGCGACGCGCAGGACCTGCCCTTCGGCGACGGGGAGTTCGACACCGTCCTGTGCGCGCTCGCCCTGTGCACCATCCCCGACCAGTACCGCGCCCTGTCCGAGATGCACCGCGTCCTGCGGCCGGGCGGGCTCCTGCTGCTGGTCGACCACGTCGAGTACACCCGCTGGCCCCTGCGCGCGCGGGAGGCCCGAAAGGACCGGCCCCGGCGGCTGCCCCGGCACGTGGCCGTCGACGCGGGGTTCGCGGTCGACCACCACGACCGGACCGCGCTGGGGTTCGTGGAGCGCGTGGCCGCCCACCGCGTCCCCTGAGCTGCGGACGGGCGGGGGGCGCGAGATCCGGCCCTTCGCTTTGAGGGCACCGGGATGTCCGAAAACCGGCCGCACGCGGCTCGCCGGAGCCGTTCCGGCGCTGCGGCGGGACTTCCCGCGGGCGCGGTGTGACAGTGGTCCCATGGCTACGCACAGCGAACTGCGAGACTTCTGGGAACGCCGCCTCGAAGGCGACTGGACCGAGAGCGGCGTCGGCTACCGGGCCCTGGGCCGCCCCTTCAACACGTGGATGTACAAGGTGCGCGAGGAGGTGTTCCTGCGCGAGGCCGCCCGGCTGACCCCCGGCCGATCCGGCGCCAGCGTCCTCGACGTGGGCAGCGGCACCGGCTTCTACGTGCGCCTGTGGGGGCGCATGGGCGTCGGTGACGTCACCGGGTGCGACATGACCGACGCGGCCGTCCAGCGCCTGCGCGGCAGGTTCCCCGACCACCGGTTCGTCCGCCAGGACGCCGCCGACCTCGACGCCTTCGACGACGACGCCTTCGACGCGCTGTCCTGCATGGACGTGCTCTTCCACATCACCGACGACGAGCGCTACACCCGGGCCGTCGGCGAGTTCGCCCGGGTGCTGCGCCCCGGCGGCCTCCTCGTGGTCTCCGAGAACTGCCTCCGCCGTCCCGAGCAGCGCGGCGAACACCAGGTCAACCGCACCCTGGAGTGGATCACGGACACCGCGGACCGGGCCGGGTTCGACCTGGTCCGCCGGGTGCCCATGCTCATGCTCATGAACGCCCAGGTGGACGCCCCCGCGCCCTGGCGCAAGGCGTGGGGCGGGGTCCTGCGCGCGGCCACCCTCACCGCGCCGACCGGGTGGCTCGCGGGCGCGGCGCTGTACCCGCTGGAGCGGCGCCTGGTCCGGGGCCGCAGTGAGAGCCCGACCACGGAACTGGTGGCGTTCCGCCGCCGGGAACGGGGGTAGGGGGAGAGTCCCGTGCCACGGGGGACACGGGGCGGACGCGCCGCCGTCCGCCGCTGCCCCGGGATACGGTTGACGTCCACTTTGTACCAGCGGCGTCCGCGGTCGGGCCCGGCACCGCGGAGGTCCCTGCCCGGGAGGCGACTGTGCGACGCTCCACCATCACCTCGGTGGCCAAGTGGGGGCTCGTCGGGCTGGTGACCACCCAGGTCGCCGTGGCCGCGACCCTCATGGGGGTCAACCACTGGCGCAGGAAGGTGCGGCCGCGCCGGGCCTTCTTCCCCCGCACGGCGCCCGCCGAGCTGCCGGTGGGCGACACCGGGACCACGGCCACCGTGTACACCTACGGCGAGGACCTGTTCGAGGACATGATCGCGGCGATCCGGGGGGCCCGGCACCGCGTCCTGTTCGAGTCCTACATCGTCAAGGACGACCGGGTGGGCCAGCGGTTCAAGCGCGAGCTCATCGAGGCGGCCGAACGGGGCGTCGAGGTGTACGTCATCTACGACGGCTTCGCGAACCTGGTGGTGCCCCGGTCCTTCTTCCGCTTCCCGCCCAACGTCCGCGTGCTGGAGTACCCGGTCTTCCGGCCCGGCGTGCTGCTGCTGAACATCCGCAAGTCCGGCCGCGACCACCGCAAGATCCTCACCGTCGACGGCGAGGTGGGCTTCGTCGGCGGGTACAACGTGGGCTCGCTCTACGCCACCGACTGGCGCGACACCCACCTGCGCGTGACCGGCCCGGCGGTGTGGGAGCTGGAGAACGCCTTCAGCGACTTCTGGAACATGAACCGCAGGCCCCTCCAGCCCGAGCTGGAGAACTTCGGCGAGCCCGACTGGGACGCGCACTTCCGCGTGCACCGCAACGTGCCCGAGATGCTCATCTATCCCATCCGGGCGATGTTCCTGGAGGCCATCGACCGGGCCAAGGAGCGGGTGCTGTTCACCCAGGCCTACTTCATGCCCGACCGGGAGTTCCAGAACGCCCTGGTCGAAGCGGTGGAGCGCGGCGTGGACGTCAACGTCCTCGTGCCGGAGGAGTCCAACCACGTCATCGCGGACTGGATCTCCCGCAGCCAGTACTCGGTGCTGCTGCGCGGCGGCGTGCGCCTGTGGCTGTACCGCAACGCCATGGTGCACGCCAAGACGGCGACGGTGGACGGACGCTGGTCCACGATCGGCACCGCCAACGTGGACCGGCTGAGCCTGACGGGCAACTACGAGATCAACGTGGAGATCTTCGACGAGGGCGTGGCCGGGCACCTGGAGGAGGTCTTCGCCAACGACCTCGCCAACGCCCGCGAGCTGTCCGAGTGCGAGTGGCGGGACCGCCCCTGGTACGCCAAGTTCGGCGAGGCCGTGCTGGCCCCCTGGCGGCCCTTCCTGTGAGGGGCGGGGGAGGGCGCCGCCTCCCCCGGGAGGCCCGCGCCGGACTGGTACGTTCGCCGGTGCACCCGTCCTCCAGCGCACCGGAGCGAGCATGGAACCCGACTTCGACGACCCGTCCCTGAAGGCCGCACTGGCCCTGCACGAGGGGCAGGAGCGGCAGGGGCCCGGGTCGCACGCCACCACCCGCCTCCTGCTCTCCCTGGCGTCCCCCCTGCCGCGGAGCCCGCGGGTACTGGACCTGGGCAGCGGCACCGGAGCGGCCTCGCTGGTCCTGGCGAGGGAGCTGGAGGGGGCGCGGATCACCGCGGTGGACCTGTACCCGCCGTTCCTGGCCGACCTGGCGGCCGCCGCCGAGGCCGCGGGCGCCGCGGACCGCGTCACCACGCGGACGGGCTCCATGGACGACCTGGACGACCTCGCCGACGGGTCCTTCGACCTGCTGTGGAGCGAGGGCGCCGCCTACAACGTCGGGTTCGCGCACGCGCTCGCCTCGTGGCGCCGTCTGCTCTCCCCCCAGGGAGCGCTGGTGGTCACCGAGTGCGGGTGGACCACGGACGAGCCGTCGGCCGGGGCCCGGGCCTACTGGGACGCCCTGTACCCGCTGAGCACCACGGCCGAGAACGTGGCGGCGGCGACGGCCGCCGGATACACCGTCACGGCCGCGTACCTGCTCCCGGCGAGCGACTGGGAGGCGTACTACGCCCCGCTGGAGGCGCGGGCCGCGCTGACCGACCCGGCCGACCCGCACGCCGCGGCGGCCGCCGCCGAACTGCGCCGTGAGGTCGCGGTGTACCGGGAGCACGGCCACGAGTACGGCTACGTCGGCTACGTGCTCCGACCGCGGCGCTAGCGGTGTTTCTTTGGACCTCCGCTTCGCTTCGTCCCACCCGTCGCCCGCCACCACCCTCAACGGACGCCTACGGCGCGGTCCTTCTTGTGTTCGGGCGCCCGGAGAACGAGAACCCTCGGCGTCTACGGTGAGACGGCTCGTTCCTCGCAGTCTCACCTTCGCCACCTCCAGAACCCCGTGGGCGCCCGAACCAACCCCCACAGACTGAGGCCGGTCCAAAGAACAGACCCCAGGCACCCCCACGGTCGACACCGCCGCCGGACGCCCGCTCAGGAGCGGCGGCGTGTGGGCGGCGGCCCCAGCCGGTTGGGGAAGAACGGGTCCGGGTCCGTCTTGCGGGGCCGGGGCCCGCCCCAGTGCTGGGGACCGGGGTGCGGGGTGCGGTGGAGCGCCCCGGCGATGGCGGCGGGCGAGCCGCCCCGCTGCCGGACGGGCGTTCTGTCCGGTTCCTCCGACCGCTCGTCCCGGAAGTGCTCCGTGCGCGCCATCCGTGTGACCTCCCCCGTCAGGTACCTGCTCCCGCTCCATGATCGGACGAGCCGCCCCCGGTGTCATGGCGACACGTGGGGGAACCGGCACCGTTGACCGGGGGAGACGCGGACACGCGGAGCCCGGTCACGGGCCGGTCGGCTCCGGAGCCGCGCCGAACAGCCGCTGGCGCGCCGTGTCGGCGTCCAGCCCGGCCTCCGCCAGGATCCGCGCGCCCGTGCTCCCGGGCACGCGGAGGATCCCGGTCAGGACGTGTGCGGCGGTGACCTCGCGCTGGGCCCGTGTGACGCGCTCCCGTTGGCTCAGCTCCATGGCGTGCCCGGCGTACGGGGTGAGGGGCAGCCCCCTGCCCTCCGCGGGCGCCTCCGCCCGCCCGCGGCCGACCAGCTCGTCGACGCGGCGCAGGACCAGGGGCAGGGTGACGCCGTGCTCGAGCAGGAGTCGGACGGCGTCGTCGCGGTCCTGCCCGGTGTGGAGGAGGCCGAGCAGGAGGTGTTCGGTGCCGATCTCGGCGTGCCGGTGCGCCACGGCCTCCGAGCGCGCCAGGCCGACGGCGGCGCGCACCGTGTCGCCGAGGTGGTCGAGCACGCCCTCGATGTTCCTGGAGGGGGTGTTCGTCTCCGACGCGTCGAGTGTGGTCCGGCGCAGCGCGTCGGGGTCGGCGCCCAGGGCGGCCAGGATCCGGACGGCGGTGCACTCGCGGTCGTGGATCAGCCCGAGCAGCAGGTGCTCGGTCCCGATGTAGTTGCGCTTCAGGGCGAGGGCCTCGCGCAGCGAGTTCTCCAGGGCCTTCTTCGCGCTGCCGGTGAAGGGGACGTGTCCCTCCGGCTCGACGGCGCCCGAGGGGCGCAGCGCCAGCGAGACGCGCTCCATCGCCTCGGCGTCGAGGCCGTGTCCGGCCAGGCAGCGGCCTCCGGTGCTCTGGACCTCCAACGCCAGGCCCATCAGGACGTGGTCGGTGTCGATGGTGTCGTGGCGCAGGCGTTTGGCCTGAGCCTGGGCCCGCACGACGATCCGGCGCGCGTTGGTGGTGAACCTCTCGAACACGGGTCCCTACTTCCGGAGGAGGGGGCTGAGGCGGTGCTGTCGGGGACGGGCCGCCGCGGAACGGACGGCGCCAGTCTTCCAGACACCGGGGACCGCGGCCCGCCGCCAGCCGTCCGCCGCGGCCTTCCGTCACCCGTCCGCCGCGGCGTGCTGCCTGCTGGCGCGCCGGATGCCGCGCTGGACGAGTCCGCGGACGCCCGGGAGCAGGACGGCCCGGAGCGCCAGGTCGTTCATCCACACGTGCGCGCGGCTGGAGGGGGCGTACTGACGCGTCCCCCGGCGGGCGAGCGCCTGTCGCTTGCGGGTCTCGGGGCGCAGCCCCGCCTCCCACCGGGCCAGGCCCTCGGTGACGTCGTCGCCGTGCCGCTCCAGGGCGTCGCCGAGCCGGTCCGCGCCGCTGAGCGCGAGGGCCGCGCCGTACCCGGCGAACAGGGAGGGGCACCAGGCCGCGTCGCCCAGCAGTACGACCCGGCCGCGGCTCCACCCGTGCATGGAGATCTGGCTGACGGAGTCGAAGTAGGCGCCGGGCGGGTCTGCGTGGAGCTGGCGGAGCACGTCGGGCACGCCCCCGCCGAGGTCGCCGAACGCCGCGGTGAGCGCCTGGGCGGGTCCCCGCGCCAGTTCGGCGTCCGGGTCCGCGCAGCGGTAGGTGAAGAAGGCCGAGGACCGGCCCGGCCCGAGGTTGACGACCGCCGCCGTACGCCCCGGCCCGATGAACGTGGTGCCGGTCCCCTCCGGCACGTCCGGAGGGAGCCGGTCGAGCGGGAGCGCGCCCACGACGTGGTCCAGGTCGACGCGGAAGTCCGCCTCGGGACCGAACACGGCCGCGCGGACACCCGAGTGCAGCCCGTCGGCGCCGACGAGCAGGTCGGCGCGCTCGGTGGTGCCGTCACTGAGCCCGACCCGGACGCCGCCGGAGTCCTGGGCCACGTTCAGGGCGGTGGTGCCGAAACGGAGAACCGCGGCCTCGCGCACGGCCTCGTACAGCGCCGACTCCAGGCTTCCCCGGAACACGGTGAGCGCCCGGTCGCCGAGGGCGGCCCTGGCGATCTCGGGAGGGACGGCGAACTTGTGCCGACCGTCGGCCCTCACCAGGACCGTGGAGAACAGGCCGAGGTCGCTGTCGGACAGCGCGGGGACGAGGCCGAGGCGCTCGGCGGCGTCGTAGCCCCACCCGACCAGGTTCACCATGTAGCCGCCGCTGCGGCGGGCCGGGGCGCGCTCGACCACGAGCGTCTCCCAACCGGCCCGGTGGAGCCGCAGCGCGGCGGCGAGACCGGCGATGCCCGCGCCGACGATCACCGCCCGCCTCGGCGGCGGGCCGCCGTCCCCGCCACCGACACGCTGGGAAGCGTCCTCGACGTTCGTCACCGCGACCTCCGGACCACGTTGGTATGAGCAAGCGTTCATACAAGTATGAGCACGTGCTCATATAGAATGCAAGCCGGTGGCCCGGTGTGCGGTGGACGACCGCGCCGGGGCCGGTCGAGGGCCTAGAATTCCTGGCATGCCACGTGGTGTCGCCATCCCCGAACTCAGGCAGCGGCTCTTCTCCGCGGTCGAGCGGGTGATCGTCCGGGAGGGGCCCGGCGGGCTCAGCGGTCGGGCCGTCACACGCGAGGCCGGTGTCGCCACCGGGCTGCTGTACGCCCACTTCGCGGACACCGACGACTTCCTGGCCGCCTACGCCGTCGACCGGGGCTTCCAGGTCTGCGCCAGGGCCGCGTCCCTGCCGGGGCGCGCCGGTACGGGCGCGGTCGCGGACAACCTGGCCGAGGCCGTGTTGGCGACTCCGCCGACGGTCCTCCTGGCGCTGGCCAGGCTCATGGTCTCCCGGCCGGAGCTGGCCGGACGCGTCCGCGCGGTCCTCGGCGACCGCACGGCCGGTCTGGAGGCGGTCGAGACCGCGGCCGCGGCCTACCTCGACGCGGAGCGGCGCCTGGGGCGCCTCCACGGGACCGCCGACCCCGAGGCCCTGGCGCTGGCGGTGGTCGGCGCGGTCCACCACCTCGTGCTCACCGGCGAGGAGGAGTCCGTGGTCCGCGACAGGATCCGGCGGACGGTGGCCGCGCTGGTCGCGGGTTCCACGGCGGAGGCCGACCGCCGGTAGCCGCCAGCGGGTGGGGCCGGACGGGTACGCGCCCCGAAAGGCCCACACGGGTGCGCGGGCCGCTGCGTGACGAAAGCCGTGTGACGAAAGCTGTGGAATGCGACCCCGAACGGGCCCGAAAAGCGTCTGGGGTTCCTCCCGAAGGAGGAACCCCAGTTCACGGACGCGGCCCCGGCAGGATTCGAACCTGCGGCACCCGCTTTAGGAGAGCGGACGGGGGACTCTACAGGACTCTACGCGGCTCTATGGCCTGCACGTATGACGACGTGTAGAGGCGTGTAGACCCCTGTAGCGGGGGGTCAACTGCAACCCAAACTGCAACCGCAACCCGGGCTCACCCGTCCCGGGCGGGTCGCTCCGGCAGGGCGTCCGTGCGGCCGGTGTACCACTCCCACAGTTGTCGGGTGACCGCCGACCGGTCCGTCCCCGCACGCCGGACGGCCGCGTCGAACTCCTCGGCCAGGTCGTCATCGATGCCGCGTAGGACGCGTTGCCGGTGTCGGTGCTGGTTCGCCATGACCCCATGATCACAGGTGGCTTGCCACCCGTCAATACATGTGCCACAGTAGGTGGCAAGCCACCCACGACAAGGAAAACCCCGGTCGGTGCTAGCACACCAGCCGGGGCCGCCCAACCACCTGATCCACCAGGAGTTGAACCAGTGCCTACCGTACCGCGCCCCGAGCGTGCCCCCCTTCCCCGCGACGTCGTGGACTTCATCGAGACTCTCCGCGTCGCCCTGGACGTCCCCGCCGACGCTCCCCCCTACGCGCTCCGCGACCGCGTCACCCGCATCGTGGGCGCCCTGGACGCCGCTGCTGACGGTGTCGGCCTGGACGGCGTGATGGAGTCGCTGGCCCTGGCGGTGGCGGAGGTGCCCAGTGAGTAGCACCCCCACCGCTGTGGACGGCGAGATCGCCGAGATCCGCCGACGCCTGGAGCGGCAGGAGGCGATGGCCACGGTCCGTTCCACCTACACCCGCCACCGCGCCGACCGCCGCGCCCGGGAGCGCCAGGCCGCGATCCGTCGCCGCGCCCTGCTCGCCGGGGAGGTGGCTGCCGCGCGCGCGGAGGTCTCCCAGAGCGGGGAGGCGCGTGCCGAGCAGGTGCGCACGACCCGCACGCTCGCGCTGTGCCTGCTGCTCCCCGTCATGATCGCGTTTGGCGGCTGGAGCACGGCCGGAGTCCAGGCCGGGATGGTGAACATGCTCGGCCTGGACCCGGCGAGCCCGGCCGCCGCGATGGCGTGGGCGGTGGAGCCCGCGCTCCTGGGCACCGTCGCCGGGATCATCGTCATCCGGGCCCGCCTCCAGTCCGCTGGCGGAGACCTGGACGAGAGGGCGAAGACGGTGGAGGTCGGCGCGCTCACCATCAGCATCGTGCTGAACATGGCCGGGCACTGGCCGGACGTGTGGTCCGGTTCGGCGGTCGCCGCGCTCGCCGGGCACGCCCTCGGACCGATCGGGGCAGCCGGGGCGGCGTACATGCTCGCGGTCGTGCAGGACGGTGTGGCCGCCGCGGACCCGTGGAAGCTCCCGGACGGCACCCACGCCCCGTCCATCCGGGATACCGCGCCCGCCGCTGAGGACCAGGAGCACGAGCGCCCCGTCCCGGCCGCGCGGTGGGAGCAGCTGGCCGACGGGCGGCGTGTGCGCGTCGGCGGCGAGCGCGTCACGGGGTGGGTGCCCGCCGAGGGCCGCCACCTGCACCCGGTGGAGTGCGCGGAGCGTGCCCGTGAGCGTGCCCGTGTGCTCGCCGAGGGGGCGCGCGCGGTCGCTGCCCTGAAGGACTGGCAGGGACGGGATCGGGCTGCGTCCAAGCATGCCCGGATGCGCTCGGAGGCGCTCGCCACCGCCGCCGGGGGGCGCACGCGAGCACTCCCCGCGCGCGAGCACACCGCGCCTGGCCTGGGAAATGCTCGCCGCGATCAGGTCACCGCGCGCGTGGACCCGGCACCGGCGAAGCGCGCGCTCCCGGCCGCTGAGGCGCGTAGGAAGCAGGGCGCGGGGACACGGGAGCGCGTCCGCGAGCACATCGCGGAGCACCCCGGACACACCGCCGAGCAGATCGCCGAGCGCATCGGGATGCACGTCACCACCGTGCGGCGGCACCTGCGGGCGATTCGCGGCGAATAGCTCGGGACGCCCCATAGTCGGCGGGTGCCGCTACAGTGGCATGCGGGAACAACGCACATGGGAATGTGCCTGAAGGGGCCTGGCTCTGCCGGGCCCCTTCCTCATGCCTGCTCGCCCACGGGGATCATGTACGCCAGCTCATATCTGTCCGGCGGCACCACGATGTCGGCCGTCTCCACCGGGCGTTCCTCGGTGTAGTACGTCCTCTGGATCACCAGCACGATGCTGCCCCGGGCGACGCCCAGTTGGTCGGACTCGGCCGGGTCGGCCGGGCGCGCGGTCACGATCTCTCCGGCCTGCACGATGTTCTGCCCGATGACCCGCATGCGTTCGACCACGCCCCGGCCCGCGTGGACGCCGTCCTCCGGCAGCACGACCTCGGTGCCGCGGGTGATCTCCAGGGGCTCCCACGACGTGGAGAGCATGACGGGCTCCCCGTCGCCGGTGAACGTGTACTTCGTGCGCATGACCGGGTCGCCGGGTTCGATGGCGAGCCGGTGCGCGACCGCGTCCGGGGCGATCGCCGATTCCGAGGACGACTCCCAGCCGCCGCGGACGGACTGGGCGGCCATGTCCGCACGGAACGGGCTGCCGCCGCGGGCCTCGCGGTACCAGGAACGGGTGAGCCGACGGACCGGTGGGCGTGGCCTCACGTAGCTGCCGGACCCGGATCGGGAGACGACGTACCCCTCAGCCACCAGCTGGCCCACCGCGTCGGCCGCAACGCGCATGCCGACATCGAACTCGGCGGCCAGCTCACCTCTGGACGGAAGGCGGTCGCCGGGTGCGTACTCGCCCGCGATGATGCGCTGCCGCAGCGTATCGGCGACGCGCTGGTAAGTCGGGCGGGCCACGGCGTGCTCCTCGGTCGAGAACGATCTGCACGAACAGCTTGACAAGGCTGCACGTACCAAAGCAAGCTGCACGTACAGCTTTTCAATCGGCACGTACAGCTTGGATGGCCATGGGCAGGCGACTCACTCTTCCGGCGAGCAGCGCAATGGTGCCGATCGCTCGACACGGAGTGTCCGCACTCCTACCCGGCGTCAGCCGCCTGGCCGATGTCGAACTGGTTCTCACCGAGCTGGTGACGTCCGCGATCCGAGCAAGCGACGCCGACATCACGATCACGGTGGACCTCAACGCCGAAGTGCGCATCGAGGTTCACGACCAGCGCGGCCAGCACCCCCGCGCCGACGAGATCCACATCGACCCGGAGACGCCCGACGGGATCGCCATCGTTTCGGCGGTGGCGGATCGGTTCGGGTCCCGGCGCCATCGGTCGGGCGACTGCACGACCTGGGCGGTGTTGTCTCCGTAGGCCCGTCCCGTTCCGTTGTTCCCACGCCGCCTATCCAGCGGCACCCATCAGGAGATGTGCGCTATGCGCTACCTGCACCCGGCCACGCTCGCCGTGGCCCGCCAGCTCGCCGAGGAACGTATGCCGTGGCGCCGTCCGCGCCGCGCTGCCCGTGTCCGCGGCTTCCTCGTCGGCCGCCACCGTCGCGGCCCCTCCCTCGACGTCCTGCACCGCGCGCTCGCCGGACTCCAGCGCCTGGAGGTGGCGGCGGCATGAGCCTGGTCTGTGACATCCGCGAGCTGGCCGACCTGCCCACCCTGTACACCTGGGCAGCTGCGCACGGCACCCGCGTGACCTACCTCGGACCGACCCTGGAGGGCGAACCGCTGTACGGAGCGACCCGGGGCCCGGTCACCCGCGTCGCTCGCGAGCACTGCCCCGACCCGCACCCCCACCCGCTCAGCTGGCACTCGCCGCTGGAGCCCGCGCGGTGACCGGCCTGCACGACGCCCTCACCGCGCTGCTGCGGGGCGAATGGATCCTCACCACCCGAACCACCGCCGACGGCGACCAGGTCCTCGTGGCCCACCGTCCGATCGGGTGGACCGGCCCCGGCGACCCCGGCGAAGAGCTGGTCGCCGACACGCACACCGAGATGCGGGCAAAGCTGGCCCGCCGATACCAGACCCAGGAGACGACGTGACCCCACCAGACGACAGCATGACGTCCGATGAGCGAGCGATCCTCGCCCTCATCTCCGCAGCCGAGGACGCAGGCCTGGACGCGAAAGCCGAGATCCCCGACCACACGCCACCGACCAGCGTGGACCTGCGCATCGTCCGTGAGGGCCGGGTGGCCGCTGCGGTCCGCGCCCGGATGGACGGCCCCGTCTGGAGGGTGGAGGTGCCCGCCCGTCCTGGCGGCATCCAGGAGCGGCGGGTGCTCACCCGCCATCTCGGGCCCATCGCCGGTCCCATCACGGCGGACATGGTCCGGGCGGTCTGCCTGCCGTGGCTGGCCGAAGTCCCCGCGACCGGCCTGGACCCGGTGCCGATTCCGCCGCGGGTCCGCGAGGACGTGCCGGAGTGGATGAGGGGCGGGGGCTGGCGCACGCGCCGCGCCGCGATGGGCGGTGTGCGATGAGCAGCTTCCGCGCCGCCACACGGCGGCTGGCCCGGGTCCGCGCTGTGGTGCGGTGGATCTGGAAGTGCGAGGTCTGCGGGTGGGTCCAGGATTGCAGGCACTTCCCGCCGCCGAATAGGTAAGCCCCCGCGCGGTCGGATGACGCCCCGTCCCGCCCGGCCGCGCGGGATTCAGCAGCCGCCTTCGACTCATGGGGGACGTCCAGGGCGGCTGACCGGCACCACGGTGTCGGGTGGTGGGGGTGTCGGGGTCGACAAGGGACCTCGACGCTTCCACCACGCAGACTGCCGCCCCTCCAAGGGGAAGGGGCGGTTGGCCCGGCTCAGGGGGACCGGGCTTCGGGGCCACCAGCAGGGGGCTGGTGGCCCCGCCTTTCGGACACAGTCCGACACGTAGAGATATCGTGGAACTACGGGGGGATACATGCAGGACAAGATGCCGGAGACCGAGGAGTTCCGCTTCTGGGTCAGGCTCCGCATGACGCCAGAGGAGCAGCAGGCCTACCGAGCAGAGCAGGCGGCGGGCCCGGGAGACAGCACGCGCCTCCTGCTCGCGGGCACTCTCCAGACCGAGGTCGACGGGACCGGACTTACCTCTGGCTGGTGGCACGACGTGCGGGTCAACTGACCGCGGACACGACGAACGCCCCCGCCCCTCCCGACGTGGGAGGAGCGGGGGCGTTCGCGTCTACCAGGGAATCCAGCCGTCGAAGTACCACCGAGTCGGGTCCTCGCCCGGCCGCGGCTCGTAGGCGGCTCGCAGCTCCACACCCTCCGGCGCGGGTGGGGTCACCACCTCCGGCACCATGTAGTAGCCGCCCCACTCGCTGGGGTCGGCGTCCAGGTCGCCGGGGTCGTAGACCATCTGCTGGCCGTCCATGGGCCCGCCGTACAGGGTGACCGTCTCACCGTGCGGCCACCGCTCCTCGTGCGTCATGGGGGCATGCTCCCACCCGGGGGGCCAGACCGTGGCCGGTGGCCGCATCCGGACACGCGAAAGGACGCCCCGCCCCTCCCGAAGGAGGAGCGGGGCGTTCCGCGTGTGTGGGGCCTACCGGCCGAGGCGGCGCTGTACCCAGGCCGCCACGGCGGTGAGCGCAGCGGTCCCGGCGGCCATCCCGTAGGCCGCCCACTCGATCGCCTCACCCGGGGTGACGACGTCGAGGGTGAGCGCGGCGACGGCCACGAGGACGGTGGACGCGAGGCCCTGGAACGCGGTGCGCCACCCGCGGGTCCGGGCGTCCTGGCGGGTCTCGGCGGGGCTGCCCGGGGAAGGAACTGGGGATGCGTGTGCCATGGTGATGTCTCCGTTCAGGTGATGGGGGCGGTCCACAGCACGGGCCACGTGGCCGCGCCGGTCAGGCCATCGGCGGCCAGGTTCTTCTCGGCCTGGAAGAGGCGGATCGTCTCGGCCGTGTTGGGCCCGTACCGGCCGTCCACGGTGATCGCCCATCCGCGGTCGGCCAGGCGCTGCTGGATCGTGCGGATGTGCGGCCGGTCGGACGCCCAGTGGTAGCCGGAGTGGTTGCGGGGGTCGCTGTGCGGCGGCCCGAACCAGTGCCCGGCCGGGAGCGGGAACGTGTAGGGCGGCGCCTCACCGGGACGCGCCGGGCGCGGTGCCGAGGAACCGCCGCCGGAAGAGTCTCCGGAGCCGCCTCCGCTGGCGCCCGGGGTGAGCTTGCCCGCGCGTAGCAGCCGGTACAGCGGCTCACCCGGGCACGATGTGGCGTACCCGTCGCGGTGGCCACGGATCTCGTTGCCGTGGCCGCGGTCCCGGACGTACTCGGCGGCCTCCCGGGCGGCGGCCACCTGGTCCTCGGTGGGCTGGGTGTGGCCGCTGCTGCCGACCAGGATCAGGATCGCCTGGTGGCCGCTGTTCAGACCGGGCCCGTTGGCGGCGGGGAGCTTGCCGATGCCCCGCCACTCGTGCAGCAGGTACCGGCCGCGGCTGTCCTTGTGGCCGCACACGCAGGCGTTGTAGCCGCCCCACGTCCAGCCCTGGGCGAGGTGTCCGGCCACGAAGCCGTTCATCCGGCGGATGCACTCGTCGTGGTCGGTGACGACCTTCGTGGACAAGGGGCCGCCGGTGTAGTGGAACTTCACCCCGCGGGTGCGGCCGACGGTGGCGAACGCGGAGTCTCGGATCTGTCGGTGTGCCCAGTTCTCGCGTCGGACGAGAGCGATGTTGGCCATGGGTGGATGCCTCCAGGCATGCGAAAGCCCCGGCATGAAACCGGGGCCTGGTGGTGGGGTTGGTCAGGGACCGAGGACAACCGCGATGATTGCGGCTACCCCTGCGGCCACGGCCGAGATGGACGTGATGGGGATGGCATACCGCCAGCGGTCGATGGCGTCCAGGCGGGCGCGGATGAGGGCCTGTTCAGCCTCCGTGGCCACGCGCTGCTTCTCCTGCTCGGCAGCCACCTCCGCCCGGTGCCGCTCCTGCTCACGCGCCAGCTCGGCCAGCTCACGGTCGTGGGCGTCGAGGCGGTCCAGTGCTCTCCTCACATCGGACTGAGTTTCCCTGGTGGCGTCGTAGACATCGCGGGCCGTGACGACGCTGGCGAATGGGTCGGGCGGGGGCGGTGTCGTGGTCATCCCTCACCCACCACCAGCGGGCCTGGGTCGGGCACCTCTACCCGGTTGCCCTCCGGCGGCACCCACCTCGGGTCAGAGGGATCGGCAACGGTCTCCTCGGACACGATCTCGACGTGCTCCACGTAGGCCTCCTATCCAGGCAGCAGCTCGGCTGCGGCCGGGTCCAGTGCGGGTTCGGTGGTCAGCCCGGCGTCCTCGGGTAGCGCAGGCCTGGACAGCGGGCGCACGTCCAGCGTCATCCGCACCGACGTGCCCGAGCCGCGGACGGAGTAGCCGAGCACCCGGTACAGGCCGTCGATGCGGGTGCCGGTGCGGTCCACGATCCGGATGACGTCGCCCAGCTGAATCCGCGGGTCGGGCAGGATCTCTACGGCGCCGGTGAGCGGCACGGGCCACGCTGTCCATGCCACCAGCGCCAGGCCGATCTGGTCGGCCCAGATGCTGTTCTGCACCCAGGGGCTGGCGCCGATTTCCAAGAGCTGGGTGCCGTACCGGGCGATGGACTCCAGGTTCTGGCGGCCGATCGGCTGGGCGCGCGGGGTGTCGATCTCCGCGTGCGCCAGGCGCAGGGACGGCGCCCCCAGGTCCGATCCGGACAGGGCGGCGTAGGCGGTGTTCGCGCCCCGATTGTGGTAGGTCAGCTCCGGATACCCCGACGTCCAGGTCAGCTCCACCTCTACCGGTGCGCGGGACCCGCTGGCGGTCACAAACTTGACCAGGCTCCCCGGGTGGCCGACGGGCTTCGTGCTGCCCGCGAAGGTCATCGGGCAGCGCAAGGACCAGGGGCGCCCCTGGAGGTCAAAGCGCAGCGGCGCGGTCACCACACCGGAGCCCACGACAGTGGCAGTGGTGAAGTCGTACAGCTGATCCTGGGCGCTGTTTCCTCGCTCGTGCGGCGAGTACCCGACCTCGATCCGGTTGCGGACCGAGTCGATCTCCTCCGTGACGGAGAGGTCGGCGATGTCCCGAGCGGCAGTCACCGTCAAGTCCGGGTCGGGAAGGAGCGCGCTGTCCGGCCTGAGGTAGTCGTAGCGGCGAAAGCGCAGAATCCCGTCCTCGGTGAACCACACGAACCCGGCCTGGTCGGTGGCGATCTGCTTGACCAAGTCCCACCAGGTGCCGCTGACGTCGGGCAGGGCGTCGAGCCGGTAGTGCATCGCGCCGGTTCCGCCGGGGCCGATGATGTCGATGACGGCACCGCGCCGCCAGGGCTGCACCACCTCGATGGTGCCGCTCACGGGGGCGACGCCCACGCACTCCATCGGGCCCGTTCCGGTGACGGTGACGGTGTCGAGCACGCCCCAGGTCGGCGACGATCCGGAGTAGATGGTGGGTGTGGAGTACAGCGCCCCGTTGGGCTGATACAGCCAGCCGCGCACCGTGACCGGGGAGGAAGTGGTCGTCAGCCCCACGAGGAAGCAGACTTTGAAGCGCCCGGCCTGGTCCGTGCTCGCGGGCGCGGTCCACGACAGAGATCCGTTGTCGACCTGGGCGCGCAGCTGCCGGGTGGAGGGATCGTAGGAGACGGTGACCGTGGTTTCCTGGCGCCCCGCCTCCTGGGTGGGTCGGTCGGCGAAGACCAGCCGCACCTGCGAAGTGGGGTTGTCGGTCAGGTCACGCCGGTAGACCCACCACTCCACCATCAGCTGATTGGCCTGGGAGAGCACCCGCTTCTGCGGGGCGTAGGTCGCGCTCCACGGCAGGTACGCGTTCGGGCCGTCCTCGTTGACCGCCGGACCCGCGGTCCACGGCGACCGGGCCGGGTAGTACCGGCCAAGCTGGGTGGTGGAGATGAGCATGCCCAGGGACGCCTGCCTGCCCCCGTTCAGGCTGGCGAAAAAGACGCTGCCCTCGCGGGCGGGTGGGCTGGCGTAGATCCCCGACATCCTCAGGGCGTGGTCCACGACCCACTGGGTGTACAGATACCCGCCGCCCCACTCCACCCCGGGCGGCAGCCAGGCCCGGCCGCGCATCAGCTCGGAGCCGTCCAGAGCGGTCACGTCAGCGGTGCCAGTGCGGGCGTTGGCGTTCACCCGGCGGATCCGCCCGCGCAGGGCCTGCATCCGCTCCTCAGCTAGGCCCCACTCCAGCACGCAGGATTGCCCAGGACGGGCGATGTCCGCAGTGGCACGGGGCGCCCACGGGCTGTACCGGGCGGCAGCGGTCTGTTCGCCCACCCCAGCCAGAGTGACCTGGGCTTCGGCCGCGGAGGACCCCGTGGGGGTGGCGACCTGGGTGGGCAGGCTCGTGTCGGAGCCGCGGTCCACGGACCAGCTGGTGACCTCCGGCGTGACGTCCTGGCCGCCGAGGCGCACCTGCACGTCGTAGGTACGCTGTCCAGCCTCAAGCGCGGCGACAAGTTCGGGACTACCGGATCGCAAGAGCCCTCACCTCCTGGAGCTGTAGGGACAGGGTGCGGTGCGGCAGGGCCGGGGTGTCGGCCAGGCCGATCGCGGCGTAGACCGGTGCCCCGTTGCCCAGGGGGCGGGCGCCTTCCTCGGGCGGGGCGTAGGACAGGGATGCCTCTCCGATCAGGTGCAGCCCGGACAGGGGCGAGGTGAACACCAGGTGCGGGGTGACGGTGACGGCTCCCGCCGGGGCGTCCGCCTCGCACATCCCGCTGCCAGGCAGCCCGGCCGCGCTGCTGATGACGGCACCGGTCCAGTCGCGGAAGGTCAACCAGAGCCGCCCGCCGGTGGTGTCGGCGCGCAGGTACACAGGCCAGCCCGGCATGATCGGCCAGCCGCGCGTGCCGTAGTAAGGGTGCAACCAGGTCAGGTCATCGCCCGCCTGGACGTCCTGGGTGCAGGCGTGGCGCACTCCGGCCACCAGGCCCACCACGATGGCCCCGGCTCCGTCGACGCGGTACAGGTCCTCGGTCGCGGCCGGGGCCGCCCCGGCGAGTGGACGGCCCCGGCTCTGTTCCGCCGTGAGCAGGTTCGTCGCATCGGGGTCGATGACCGCGATGGTGGAGTCGGCACGGGCGCCCACCAGCGCCAGCTCGGTCAGGGCGTCGGCGTCCGCTGGAGTGAGCCGGTCCCACGTCAGCGAGGTAGAGCGCGGTGCCCACCGAGGCCGTGAAGCGGTGACCTGCCCGTGCAGGGACACGTGAGTGGATACGCCCAGGGCGGGGATGCGCTCCCACGCGCCGCGCTCGTCCATGCGATGCAGCAGCCCGAGCGGCCCCAGCCACATGTCCTCCACTGGCGGGGCGGTGGCCACGGTGGGCCCCGCCATGCCGTCGGCGCTGCCCCGAATGGCCAGGCGGCCGTCACCAGGCCCCTGCTGGGCTGGCCACCCGTCGGCGCTGCCCCGAATGGCCAGGCGTCCAACGGCCGGGGCGTAGCCCGAAGCCCACCCGTCAGCGATGCCCCGGATGATCAGGCGGCCCTCGGCCGCACCAGTCGCGGACGGGGGCTGGGGAATGGGCCCGATCCACTCGCCCTCGGCGATGACTACCTCGTCCACGTAGGCGGGCGGGTACCCGAACCCCCCGGCCAGCAGATCCAGCGTGTCCAGGGGAACGGCGTCGGGGATCACCGCACTGGACCAGTCCGGCGCTCCCGTGCTGTGCGGGTCGGTCCACCAGACGCGCATGCTGAACGACGTTCCGTCGCTGGTGGCGGCGGCTTCGATCCGGATCGGGCGGTCCGACAGGTTCGCACTGTGCTCGGTGACGTCCTGGCCGCCGATCTCATAGATGGCGTACTCCGGGTCGAACTGCCACAGGTAGGTACCGCCCAGGTAGCCGTAGCAGTATCCGATGGTCTCCGTGGAGCGGTAGAGGTAGAGGCGCAGCGACCATGGGCTGGTGGGCGGCACGGTGATGGTCAGGCCGCCCTCGCCGTTGTCCGCCCCGGCGCCGTCGGCGGTTCCCAGCCGCGCGGAGGCGCGGCCGTGCGCAGTCCAGGTCAGGGAGTAGTCCACTGAGCCCGACACGGCCGAGATGGGGTCGCCGTAGCCGGACGAATTGCTGACGTTGATACCGATGCCAGGAAGGCCGTCGAAGGTGTTCTGCCAGATGATGGCCACGAAGCCGTCCCCTTCCTATGCGGCGACGAAGTTCTCCGCGTGCAGCCGCAACGGGCTGATCGTGTACGTGCCATCGGCGGGATATTCGACCTTCGTGTTCAGCTCGATGCCGCCCACCCACGCCCCGTTCACGTCCCACAGCCCGCACCAGCGGACCCAGTTCCCGCCGGGCACGTCGAATTCGGGCTCGGTGGTCGCGGTGACGATCCCGGACGCGGAAGCACCCCACGCCACCGGCCGACGGGCGTAGGCCCCACCAACCAACTCGTTGGAGCCGGTTCCGTCCGGTTCGGCGCTGTGCAGGCTCACCTCGACGGCGGCCGCGGCCGCGGCCTGCACGGCCGGGTCACGCGCCAGGACACTGAAACTCGACGCCATGTTGCTCCTTACCTCCGCGCCAGCTGGCGCTGTCCACGCTCGGACGCCCGAGCGATCTCCTGTGAATCGACCACCAGGACGAGGTCCTGGTCACGCAGCTCGCGGATCGCCTCCAGCAGCCGAGCCATCCGCGCCTCCTCGGCCTCCGACATCGCGCTCGCGCTGAAGTCGAAGTCGCCGTCGCGCAGGTTGGGGCCCAGGGCCGCGGCCCCGGCGACGCTGCTGCTGGCCTCCGCGACGATCCGGCGCCCACGCTCCAGGCCATCCGCGATCATCTGGGCGATGGTCTCGCCCGCCTGGTCCGGCGGATGCGTCCGGAGGGGCCCCACCTTGGCCGGGGAGAACGGCAGGTAGGCGCGGATCGTGGACGCCAGGCTCGACACCTGGGACCGCAGGGACGGCATGCGCGATGCAATGCCGTTCATCAGGCCCGTGACCACGTTGCGGCCTGCCTGGTAGAGCAGGTTGCCCAGTCCGCCGACCGCCACCTGGATCGCGTAGGGAATCCGGGAGGCGGCGGTCACCAGGTTCTGGAGACGGTCCCGGCCGCCGGACACCATCCGGGAGAACGCAGACAGGACCAGGGTGGCCGTGGCGTTCGCCGCCACCGACAGGTAGCGGCGGATGCCGTCCGCTCGCGTGAACGCTCCCCGGCTGAAGTCGCCGATCTCGCCGCCGATTTCACGCAAGGCGTCACGTGCCTTCTGGCTCATCTCCGCAGACCACGCCACGAACGTCGTCGCGAGCTCAATCCACCAGGCGGCGAGCCGGACAGCCCACTCGATCAGTAGACCGATGGCGCCGATGATCACGGTGATCTCGGGCTCCAGGTCCTTGAGTACGCCCGCCCAGGTCGTCATCTGCTCGGAGATGTTGACGATCATCGGAGGCAGCAGCTCCAGCACCGGAACCAGTGCTTCCACCAGAGGCGGGATCAACGGGGCGATGGCCTCCATTAGCTCCCCGAAGGACTCGGACAGCTGGGGAAGGACTGGCGCCAGGTTTTCGGCCAGCTCCCGGGCGATCGTTTCCAGACCCGGGGCGACGGCGATCAGTGCTTCGGCGAGCGCCCCGGCCAGGACCCCGGCGAGCTGGCCAAGGACCGGCAGCAGCGGCGACAGGGCGATGAGGATCGCGGACAGGGCCCCGCCCATTTCCTCTAGGGCGCCGGACTCCACCAGGGCGTCCACGGCCAGGCCCAGGCCCTGCATGATCGTCATCAGGCCGGGCTCCAGCTCGGCCAGAGCGGGCACCAGGCCGTCGATGGCGCGGGTCAGGATCGGACCGAAGGCGGTGGCGAGTCGCCCGACGGTGGGTGCCAGGGTGCCGATCCCGCTGGCCAGGGAGGTGAGCACGGGACCGAGGGCCTCGCCGACATCGGCCAGGCCCTCGAAGACGCCCTCCAAGGCGGCGCCACCCTCGGCCGTGTTGAAGAAGTCGTCCAGGGCGCCCGTCAGCCGCTCGATCGTGGTGAGCAGGCCGCCATCCCCGGCCGCACTGAAGACCGACCCGAGGATGCCGCCGACGTTCTCGGCGATGTCGCCCAGCTCGGAGAAGGTGTCGACCGCGTCCTCGATCCACTCCGCAGCCCGCCCGGACTCAGCGGCGGCCGCGGCCCAGCGTGCGAAGCCCTCGGCGGCATCGGAGGCGGCGGCCGCGGCCTGCTCGATGTAGGGCAGCCCGACCACGCCCAGGTCGCGCAGGCCCGAGAGCAGACCGGGCAGAACACCGGAGGCGTGCTGCACCGACCGTGCGGTGGAGGCGAACAACCTGTCTACGGCGGTCAGGGTGCGGGCCTGGCCGACGAACGCAGCCAGGTCGGCGGCGCCCTCGCCCAGGGCCATGGACACCCGGGTCATGCCGCGCCCGAGCACGGGCAGCAGCCGCTCACCGAGTTCGCGGGCGGGCTCCACCAGGGGCCGGAAGAACCCCTCCTGGACCTGGGAGCGCAGGCGGGCCAGGCCAGGCTGGAGATCAGCGACCGACTGCACAACCGCGCGGGCAGCCGGTGAAAGGCCCTCCATTGCCTCGGTGAGCGCCTCCGTGTCACCGGTGATCGCGGCACCGAGAGCCTCGCCGACCCCCGACAGCGCCACCGCGAGCGGACCCAGCGCGGCGGCCGCGGTCCCGGCGGCGGCGGGGAGGGCGGCCAGGATGCCCACTGCGGGGGCGAGCGCGGTACCGAGCTGGAGGACCGGCACCACCGCGGCGGCGGCACCGGCGGCCAGCGCGGAGATCCCTCCGGCGCCGGCGCCGATCCCGACCGCCCCGCCGACGACGCGGCTGGTGGAGCGGGCCAGCCCGTCCAGGATGCGGCGGGCGCGGGCGAGCGCGACCCCGTCCACCTCCGGCTCGACCTCGGCCTTGCGGGAGCGGGCGGCGGTGTCCAGCTGCTTCTCGACGCGGCCGGTGTCGACGTTCACGCCGACGCGGACCGAGCCGAGCTGGTTCTCCACATCGGCCTTGACCCGCGCGGCGTCCTGGGCGACGCGCTTGGTGTCGATCCGGGTCGGAATCGACAGGGTCAGCGACCGCTCCAGCTTCTCCAGGTCCTTGACCAGGTCGCCCCGGAACCGTCGAGTGTCGGGCATGACCCTGACGCTCACCCGGCCGACCATGCGTGTGGTGGCCACCGCGCCCCCTTCCGTTTCCGTGGTTGCGCGGCGGCCCGCCGCTGGCTACTTCTTCTTCGGTTGTGGCGGGGGGATGTGCGGCGGGAGTGCGGGGATGCCGAACGCCCGGCGCACGTCCGCGATGGACTGGCCACGCCGCGCCTTCTTCCCGGCCTTGCCCGCGGGCTTGGGTCGCGGGTACGGGGGGATCTTCGGCGGGTGGCGCTTCCATCGCCCGGCGGCGCGGGTGGTGCCGTTGACGGCGTCGAACACGTCAGCGGTCACTGCTACCTGCCGGGTCCATCCGCGCCACTGGCGGCCGCCCCTCATCGCGGCCACGGTGGCGGACTCGTCGGGCAGGCCCTCCACGAGATCGAGCACGAGCCCCGGGCGTATGCCGCGGCCGGACACCGTCTCTGCCAGGTCGTGCTGGTAGTAGCGGCGCAGGTCGGCGTACAGCTCTGCCCGGTACTTGCCGATCAGCTCGCGGAGGGCGAGGCTTCCCCCGCCTGCTCCTGGCCGATGTAGGCCACGACCAGGCCGATCTTGTCCATCAACGACCCGTTGACCAGCTTCAGCAGCTTGTTCGCCGCGGTCTTGGACGGGCACGCCGCACGCAGCAGCGCGTCCACGTCGGGCAGGGAGTCGGCGAGCGCCCGGGTCATGACGGCCAAGTCCATGCTGGCGACGCCGTCCTCGCCGACGTCATCACCGGCGACCTCGGCCAGGCGACCGGACAGGCGCAGCATCGCGGCCTGGCCGTCGGTGGGCAGGGCGACGACCGGACGCAGGGCCAGCTCGCCATCGGGCAGGGTCACGGTGAACGGGGCGGCGGAGCCAGGTTCCGTCAGGTGGGACAGGTCGTAGGACATGGCGGATCTCCTCACGGGGTGCGGATCACGGATATGGGCGGGTGGCGCACGGGATCCGCACCGTGCGCCACCCGGTCAGTGGGGCTCCCTCAGGAGCTGGTGGCGGGCTTGCTCTTGGGCTTGAGGCCGTACAGGCCCGTCTGGCCGGAGCGGCCCAGGATGGTCGCGCGCACCGGCAGGCCCATGAGGGCCTGGGGGTCGGCGGTGATGTCGTCGGCCCGGTAGATGGACACCCGCGGGAACCACAGCGGCAGCGTCTCGTCGCCGTCGCGGATGAGCGTCCACAGGGTGCCGGTGACGGGCACCGGGTTGTCGGGCACCATCACGTACCCGGTGACCGGGTCCAGCTCGGCGTTCGCGCCGTAGTAGAGCCGGTAATTTTCCTCGGTCCATTGCTGGAGCACGAACGCAACCCGGTCCACGCGCGGGGTGTAGACGGTGCGCTTGGCCCGGTTGCGCCAGGTGCCGAGTACGGTCTCCTCGCCGCCCTCGCCGTTGATCGCGAACGGGTCTTCCAGCGCGGTGTGACCGAGGTCGCCGTACCCTTCGACGGCCGGGTCGTTCTCGTCGGCGGGCGGCGGGGTGTTCTCGGCCGGGTGGAACCAGTACTCGCCTACGGCTGGGACGAGATCGGCGTCGTCATCGAGCGCCATGGCATGCCTCCTACGGGCAGACAGGTGTGACAGGAACGGGTGCGGATCTGCGCGCAGGGGCGCGGTCAGGCGGCCCGGTGCGGGCGCAGCCCGAGAACGTAGGTCGCCTGGTAGCGGTAGACGCCCTTCGGAGTGGTGGAGCCGCGGCCGGACACGGAGTCGGGCAGCAGCGCCGGAGCGGATCGCTCCTCGTAGTGGCCGATGTGGCCCATGCCGGGCACGACGTGCTGAGTGCGCCACGCGGTGAACAGCGCAGCCCGGCAGGCGTCGGCGAGGTCGTCGGCGGCCCGGTCGGTGGTGTGCCAGCACTGCACGTCGATGACGGCCTGGTCGTAGCCGCGCGGGTCGTAGGCGCCGCCGCCGGGCACGCGGCGGGCCATCACCACGGGCGGCGGGTTCAGGGTCAGGTCCGGCATCAGGCTGTACGCCTCGACCGGGGCCAGGGCGGGGCGCAGGATCTCCAGCACGAGCGAGGTCGCGGGGGCGAACCGGCGGGCCATCAGCCGCCTCCTGCCGTGTCGCCGAGGGCGGCACGCAGCTGAGCGATGATCTGGGCGGCCAACGACCTCGCGCGCGGATGCCAGTCCTCGCCCTTGACCTCCAGGTCCCGCTCGAACTCGGCCACCAAGGCGCGCACGCGGGTGAGCGCGGCCTGGTCGACGCCCGCGTCGCGGAGCGAGGCCAGGGCGTCGGCGGCGACCGCGCGGGCCTCGCCGAGCGCACCCTCGGCGCGACCGGCGCGGGCGACCGCGCACACGTGATGGGCGGCATCGAGGTAGCAGTCCTCGGCGTGCTCAGTCATCAGCGGGCCCCGATCGTGCGGTGGATGATGTACAGGCCCTCCTGAGCGGCATACGGACGACCGGCCGAGGACACCCCGGCCTCGCGCCCGTACTCGATCGCCGCGGCGTTCGGGTCCTCCATGGACACGAAGCTGTCGATCTTGCCCTTGGTGACGACGATCTGGGCCTGGCCGGTCTCCCGGTGGGCGGCGAGGAGACTGCGGGCCCGCTTCGCGAGGATCTCCGCGCGGTCGCGCACGGCGCCCTTGACGCCGGGCAGGCGGGCGACCTTGGCGTTGCAGTTCTTGTCCACGCGGGCCATCACGCTTCACCTGCCCCTCGCGCTTTGAGGATCGCCTGGACGTGCCGGGTGCGCTTCGACCCGTTCGACCGCAGCGGTTCGCCGTCGATGTCCCAGTCCCGGCCGTCCCAGCGCACCCGCGCCCACGGCCCCAGCGGAGCCTCCCGGGTGATGAGCCGGTACCGGGCGACGGTCTGTTGCCCGGCCGCGGCCACGTCGTCGGAGGAGACGGGCTGCACCCGGGCGCGGACCTGGACCGGGTCGGCGGCCGGGATACGGATGGGGTTGCCGTCGGGGTCGGTCGAGGTGGTCTCCGGCCAGACCTGGACCAGTTCGTTGCCGGTGTCGAGCAGCGACACGAGAGCCTCCCTCAGTCCAGGACGTGGTGGTAGCTGGACCGCCATGGGATTTCGCCGCGGGTGGTGGCCAGGGTCCACAGGCCCGAGCGGGGGCGCCGGAGGCGGGCGAGGATGTCCTTCTCGTCTTCGTTCAGGTACACGCTCGCGTTCTCGGCCTCCTGGCGGTACGTGTAGTCGCCGTCGGTCTCGGAGGTGTAGCCCTCCAGGTTGCGCCAGCGGCGGGCGGCGGCCTCGAACACGATCGTGCGGACGTTCTCCGGCACTTCGACCAGGGCGCCGTCCTCGTCCACCCATGTGCGGCGGGCCTCCCCGCGCACGAGCCCGGACACGGCGCGGACGACCATCTCCGCCTGGGTGTTGTCGGTCAGGTCGCCCTCGCCGACCCACTCGCCGAACTCCTTCAGCGTCACGAGCAGCGGCAGGGTGGCCATGGGTCAGCCTCCGATCTGCTGGAGTTGCGCCTTGGTCAGCGCCTCGGCGGCCTCGCGGTCGTGGCCCTGGTCGACGGCGTAGTCCACCCACGCCGCCCTGGACGCGCGGGCCATGGGCCGCCTGGAGGGGACTGCCTCCGGCGGCGGCTCGGTCGGGGGCGCGTCCGGCTCGGGCGTCTGCTCGGTCTCCTCCGGCGTGTCTTCGGGCCTGGGATCGGGGGGCGGCGTGTAGCCGTCCTCGTACCGGCACGGGGTGGGGAACGCCTCGCGGATGAGGCGGCCGACCGGCCCGTCGGTGAACGCGCCCGGGTTGGTGGAGATGAACAGCGGGTCGTCCGACGGTGCGGCCTGGGACGCGGAGTGCACCTTGACGTCGGCCGCCTGCTCACCGCCGACCTGGGCGAGGTTGCCGTACAGGGTGCGCTTGTGGACCACGGGGATCCCGCGCACCTGGGGTCGCGACAGCGCGTCGAGCATCCGGGCCTTGTCCACCACCATCGGCACGTGCAGCTCGTAGCTCAGCGGCTCGGCCACGCCCAGGGCGCGCAGGGCGCGGGCGGTCGCCAGCATCCCCTCCCGGTAGCGGCTGTGCGGGGTGCGGGCGGCCACGTCGGCGACCGGGCCCCGGTGCAGTACCGGGATCTCCTCCAGCGGGCGCATGGTGAAGAAGTCGTCGTTCATGTAGATGAACGAGTCGCTGACCTCAGGATGCGAACACGCGACCCTCATGTTCCCGGTGCTGTTCGCCCACTTCGTGGAGAACTGGGCGCGCGGAATGTGCCTCACGCCCTGCACCCACCGGGGCATGTGCCCCACGATCCACACACGGTCGTGGGGCACATGGGCGGCCAGCGCACGGAGCGAGTAGCGCAACTCGTCGCTGCGCTTCTGCGGACCCACCACGTACACGACGTCCATGGTCAGGACCCGAGTTCGATCTTGACCGCTCGCACCAGCAGCTCCTGGGCGCCGGACTCGGTGGGGTCCTCCGCCGGGGTGAACACGCCGGTGAGCGGGTCCAGGTGGCCGACGTCGGTGACGACCTCGGTGCCAGTCCAGGCGTCGAGGATGAAACGGTCCTCCACCTCGTCCGGGTCGAAAACGCGCACGGTGCGCACGGCGAAGCCGTTGAAGGTCTGCATCGCACCCCACGGGGCGCCGGTCGGGACGACGGGGGCGAGTGCGGCCTGGACGTAGGCGGTCTGATGGAACGCAAACGCCTCGTCGGGCGCGAGCGCGGGCACCGACACGACGTCGAACCCAGCGATGCGGCCGATGACGGCCTCGCGCAGAGCGCTGTCGGTGCCGGACTGGTCGAACCGGTTGAAGTGGTCCGACTTGAGGATCGCCGCCTCCACCGTGGATCCCACAGCCACGGACCGTCCCGAGAAGGGCACCCTCGCGTCGTTGAGGCGCTTGCGTGCGTCCACGAACGTGCCGTAGGGGTCGACCATGTCCAGGGTCAGGGTGTGGGCGTAGGTCGCGCCGGTGATGGTCGTGACCAGCTCGTCCTCCAGTCCGCGGCCGATTCCGGCCAGGGTCGGGTTGAGGACCTGGGTGCCGAAGTTTTCGATGTCCAGGGTCAGCTCTTCGTCGGTGATGGGGATGTCCCCGTACACGTCGGTGGTGAGCTTGACGTCCACGCTGGTCTCGTTCAGCTCGCTCTTGACCCGCGGGGTGCCCGAGCGCAGGGCCCGCTTCTGGGCGTTGAAGTAGGCGGGCAGGCGCACGGTGACGGTGTCGCCCTTGGCGCCCCGGAAGTCGTTGGTGTTGCCCCAGCGCCACACCAGGTTGGGGAGCACGACCTCGCGCTCCAGGAGTCCGAGCGCCGTCGAGACGACGCGCTCGGCCTTGATGAATTCGGACATGACGTCCCTCTCTGTGAGCCGCCCCGGTCGTCAAGGACGGGCGCGGGGGCGGTGGGTGATCAGCGCCGCGGGATCTTCGCGGCGAGCTTGCGCGGGTCAGTCTCCTCCGGCGGGGCGGGCGTGCCGCTGCCTCCGGGGCGCAGCCGCTCGTTGGGCCGCCGGGGGATAGAGTCCGCCGGGGTGGGCGCGGTGCCGAACGTCTCCAGGAGTTCGTCGGCGTCGGCCTCCAGTTCCTCCTGGGTGGAGCCGACCAGACGCTTGGCCTGGGCGGTGGTGAGGCCCTTGGCGGCGGCCACCTCCAGGCGCAGGGCGCGCTGCTCGGCGGCCGTGGCGCGCTTCTCCAGAGCGGCGGCGGCCTCCTGGGCCTTCTGCTGCTCGCTCTTGTTGGCGTTCTCCAGCTCGTCTAGCCGGGTGGCCTTGTCCTCCAGCTCCTTCATCCGGGAGCGCAGACCGGCGGCCTCCTGGTTGGCCTTGTGGATCTTGGCCTTGGCCCGCTCCAGGTCCAGCTCCTCGTCGTCGCCCTCCGGGGGCTCCGGGTTCGGGTTGTTGTTCGGGTCGGTGGGCTCGATCGGCTCGGGCATGGGTGACCTCCAGGGTCGGGATGGGGCGCCCTCCAGGGGCGCCGGGCATGCGAAAGCCCCGCACCATCAGGTACGGGGCTGGTCAGGGTGATGGGTTACCGGCGGCGCACGGGGCGCAGCACCATCTCGTCAGGGTCGGGGCCGTCCTCGTCATGCACGCACGAGTCGTGCTGCCCGGCCTCTGGGGCGGGCGGCAGCGGTGGCACCGGGGCCTCGGCCAGGCGGTCGCGCACGCGATCCAGCGCGGCCTGGGTGTCCGCGGCGTGCGGGGACTGGTGGAGGAACTCCTCGGGCGTCATCACGACCTCATTCCCAGGCGATGGAAGAGCCGGTCCAGCGCGGCCGCGATGGGCGCGAAGTCGTCCGGCTCCCACTGGTAAGGGTAGCGAGCGGTCGGACCTTCGAGCAGGCCGTCCCGGCTGTAGTCGAGCACGTTCTCCAGCTCGGCGAGCATGGCCGGGTTGCCTCCCTCCTGAGCGATCCACTGGGCGTAGGAGCGAGCGAACAACTCGCGGGGCCCGGCAAGGTAGCGCGCGTGCGCCTGGGCGTCGGCGTCCAAGACGAACGCGCGGGCCGTGCCATCCGGTTGCTGCACGAGTGACCACGTGGTGCCCTCGTCGGCCTGAACCATGGCGACCAGGTAGCCGAACGCCTTGGAGCCGAGGATCGCGTCGTACCAGTCCCCGAACAGTGCGCCCTCGTCCACGCTGGCGCGGTTGACCGCCATCTGCCCAGGATCGCCGATGCCCTGGTGATCCAGGAAGTGGCCGAGCTCGTGGGCGATGGTCATCCGCGGTCGAACCGCAGTGGACGAGATAGTCAACGACTCGTTGCCCGACTCCCGCCGGTATCGGCCCTGGGACGTCGGCCCCATGGCGGTGAACTGGAACGGGATCTGCGGCAGCTCCCGATCCGGCGGCGCTTGGTGCACGTTGGCGATCGCCTGCCTGGTCTCCTCCAGGTAGGCGGCCTCGGCGCTGCTGGCGTCCTCGTCGGCGATGATGAGGTTATCGCCCACCCGGGGCTCGCCCTCGTCATCGCCATCATCGGCGATGGGGTCAGTGGGCGGCGGGTCGGCGGGCGGTTCGCTGCCACCTCCGGCGGGACCGGGACTCTCGGTCTGCTCGTTGTCCTGGGAAGCGTTGACCTCGGCGACGTGCGCCTTCCAGGCGGCCATGGGGTCGTCGGTGTTGGCGGTCACCGTCTCCCAGGAATCCACCCACCGCGCAACCTCCGGCGGCAGCTCCTCGCCCCGGGAGAACACCGGCCACGGCTCACAAGCGCAGTGGTCGTGGTAGCTGTCGCCGTCGTCAGTGGTCGACGCGGACTCGCGGGAGCCGTACACGGCGCCGCGGCTGGCGAGCATCGCGCACCACCAGCACGGTGACGGCCCCGGCAGGCGGAACCACCCCAGCGCCTGGGAGTCAGAGCGGGCCGATTCCGTGATGGCCTTCCGGCCGCCTTCGGCCACCAGGCGCTCAGCGGATCCGGTGACGGTGACGATGGCAACGTCCAGGGCCTCGCCTGGGGATCGCCCGGCTCGGCGCCCTTTCTCGTAGGAGGTCAGGCCCGTCACGGCCAGCGAGGTCTCCAGCTGGGCGGCCGGGGCGCGGGGCACTTCCACCGTGGGCGGGCGGCCGGGCACTCCGGCCTCGGCGCGGGCCTGGGCGTAGAACTGGCGTCCGATCTCAGCGGACCGGGCCCGCTGGTCCTGGACCATGGCGGCCATCTGCGGGTACAGCACCGGCCACACCTCGCGCGGGCCCCGTTCGTCCACCAGGGATCGCCACAGGTCCGTCATGCCCAGAGTGAGCAGGGACGTCAGGGCGGTCTGGGTGGTGCGGTGTCGGCGGGCGAGCGCGGTGCTCACCCGGCACCGCCGAGGTCGGCCATCTGGGCGTCGATGCGCTCGGCGAGCTGGCGCATCGGGTCGCCCTGCTCAGCCAGGGTCTTCCACTCGGTGACGTCGTCCTGGGTGACGCCGGGGATGCGCCCCCACAGTGCCTGCGGCGGAATCTGAAGCATCGTCGCGGCCTTGCCCAAGGCGTCGACCGCCTGAGCCAGGGAGCGGGATCCCATGTCGGCCCAGGTGACATGCGCGCTGGAGTCTGCGGCTTCGGCGGTCAGGCCCTCGATGGCGGCGGCCAGCCGGAGCGACTGGTCGTGCGCCTGGCCCTCGGTCTTCTTGCGTTCCTCCACCTTGCGCTCCAGTCCGGCCTCTGCGGCGGCCAGGGCTTCGGCGGACAGGTTGACCATTTGGCCGGTGAGCTGGTGGCTGGGTGTCTGGGAGACCGCAGCGAGGGTCTCCACGTCGGCGCGTCCGGCGTTGACGAACCCGTCCATGGGAGTTTCGTCCAGGGTGCCGAACTTGGTGTCGGGGTCCTCGGCGATGAGCAGGTCGTCCTGGCGCAGCCGGAGCTTCGCAGCGCGGGCTTCCTCCTCGGTCTCCGGTTCGGCCATACCGGCGGCGGTGCGGATCTTCCAGCTGTTGAAGTGCTGGACCATGAGCCGGTCGAACGTGGTCTTGTTGATCCGCATCGCGGTGGTGATGAACGGCTCCACCTCACCGGGACTGTCGCCGTCGAGATCGAGCATCGGGGCGTGCCGCACGATGGGGCACACACCCACGTTGTGCTCGTCGAAGCTGATGTACTCGACCTTGTCGCCGTCGGCGTCTGCGGACAGGTACCAGATGCGCTCCTCGTCGTAGAGCCGCAGCGCCCAGTTCTTCCCCGACGCCTCGGCCCGCAGCGCGTACATCGGCCACTCGTCCTCGACGTCGTCGGCGTACCAGGCGAGCATCTTGCGAGGCGACACGCTGCGCATGACCGCGCCGGAGTCACCGGGCAGGACGGTCTCGTAGGCCTGCCCGTAGGCGAGCCCGGCGCGGCGCAGCGCGACCTGCCGGGCGTCCATGCCGTTGCGCTGCCAGATCGCCCACACCGGGTCGACGGTGCCCCCGGTGGGGGTGCGGTAGCCATCCACGTACATGGACTGGGACACGGCGCTGACGACCAAGCCCAGCCACGGCGTCTTGGCCAGTTCCACCAGGCGTTTGATCTCGTCCCCGGCGTTGCGGGGCAGGTCGTTGTCCTCGTGCCGCCACTTGTACCAGCGGTTGATCCGGTCCAGCCGTCGGCGCTCTTGTTGGAACTCGGGCAGCAGCTGGTCGTGGACGAGTTCGACCACGTCGGCCTGGCTCATCACCGTGTCATCACCAGACCTTTCCGGTACGTCGGCGCTTGCGCGCGGGGTTGTTCAGGACCAGGCGGCGCAGCATGCGGGCGCCGACCATGCACACGGCCAGGTCGACCTTGCGAGCGGACTCGCGGTGCCCCTTCCACAGCGACACCCCCCACCGCCACGGGTAACGACGGGCGTTGCGGGCGTGGATGATCAGCCGCTTGTCGCCGTCGTGGGTGAAGGACCGGTCTTCGATCTCCAGGGCGGTGCGCTCGGCCGCGGCCGTGAACTGGGCGGCGCGCTTGTGGCTGGTCATGTCCCACATGACCGAGTGGCCCTCGTAGCGGCCGGGGATGGCCCAGAGTTCGAGCTGGTGGCCGTAGCGGCGGTGCCAGTCATCGATGAGCGCGTCCCAGTAGCGTTCCTGGGTCTCGTCGTCGCGGGTGTGCGACGGGTCCGCCCAGAACGCGACCACGCGGTAGGTCTCGAAGACCTGGTCGACGCGGGAGTCGATCTCCCCGCGCGGGGCCAGCCACCCCTCACCGCGCGCGCCGGGCGGCTTCTGCCACATACCGAGCGTGATGATGTGGCCGTCCGAGATGCGGCAACCCACCAGACCGGTCGCGTCATCCGACTTGGAGCCGTCGAAGAACAGCGCGATCTCGTCCTTCGGCGCCGCCTTGATGTCGGGGTGGGACATCTCCTCGGACTCGAAGTCCTGCGGGACGATCCATGCGTCCTCGGCTGCGACGATCTGGTTGTACCAGAACCGCCTGGACCTGCTCGGCGGGTTGCGGGGGTCCAGGATCGCGGCGACGATTCGCTCCACGTTCAGCCAGGTGGCGTCCCCACGCACGGCCTCGATGACCGCACGCGCGAACTCCGGCGCCAGCAGCGCCTCGGGCGGGGCCTCCAGCGAGTCGTACATGATCCCCGACACCAGCGACGTCCCGGCCTGCCCGGCCTCCCATGCTTCCCGGGCCCGCTGGGCAACGGAGTCCTCCGAGGGCTCGTAGGCGTTGGTGATGGACAGGGCGCGGGCGGCGCCGTCCGCGGACTTGGTGGCGTTGCGGTCGATGACCGCGTCCATCTCGTGGCCCTCGTTGGAGGACAGCCAGTGGTGCGTCTCGTTGCGGACTACGAAGGTCGCTCGCGCACCCTCCAGCGCACGCGGCGAGGACGTGACGGCCTCGATTCGGCGAGCCCCCTGGTGGGCGTAGATGATCTCCTTGCCCAGGTCGATCCCGTACCGGGCGATGGCCGCCTTGGTGAACAGACCCGGAAACAGGGTCATGGTGTTGCGGGTCTGGTCCTTGGACACTGCGGCGATCTGCACCCACGCCTCGGGGTGCGCGATCCCGGCCGGGTGCTCGTTGCCCCAGGGGTCGGCGACCATGCGCCCAGACGGATCCGGTCGGCACGGGCCCACGAACTCGATCGCCGCCCAGGTGGCGGCCAACGGGTCTTTGCCCCAGCCCTTGAGCCGTTGGATGACGCCGTCGCGGTAGATGAACCGGTTGTGCTCGTCGACCGCGTACCACCACAGCGTCAGCCGGAGCTGCTCCGGCGTGTACCGCCACGGCAGCCCGGTCGCCTGCTGGAGGTTCTCTGCGGTCCAGGCCACGGCGTGCCACCCGAGCGTGCGCTCGGGCAGCAGCCACCGGCCGAACTCGTCGCGCTGCCAGCTGGGTCCGATGCGGACCGGTTCAACCCGCGGGGCGTCCTCAACCGCCGAGGGCGTCACGG
Organism: Nocardiopsis synnemataformans; assembly: GCF_965343085.1. Classification (NCBI taxonomy): domain Bacteria; kingdom Bacillati; phylum Actinomycetota; class Actinomycetes; order Streptosporangiales; family Nocardiopsidaceae; genus Nocardiopsis; species Nocardiopsis synnemataformans. Next base: position 51,396 of record NZ_CBDRFA010000028.1, read on the forward strand.
TAATCGTTGAGTGCCGTCACGGCGGCCGACGGTCCCTCCTCTTCGGCGGCCTGGAGTTCCAGGCGCATCCGGCGCCGGTCCCCCTCGGTGACCAGCAGCACCGACATCGCCTTGAGGTAGGCCGCCAGCGAGGCCCCTTTGAGCGGGATCTCGTCCTTGACGACGTCTCCCTGCTCGGTGATGCCGACGACCTGGGGCTTGAGGTCGCGGCTGATCGACTCGGCGATGAGGTAGGCGGCGGCCCAGTCGGACGGTTCGTAGAATTCGGACTGGCCGGAGGTCTTGAGCGAGGTGTACCACCGCTTGGCGATGGGGTGCCAGTCCTTGTCCGCGGCCGGAACAGTGACCTTCCGCGAGCGGGGCACCTTCGCCACGGTGGTGGTCTCGCCGTCGGCGGGCTTGTTGCGGCGGCGCCGCTCGGAAGAGTGTTTGGGAACGGGGCCTCGGGTGCCCATGGTGGCGACCTCCAGGGTCGAAAGCGCCTCCAGGGCGCGGCCGGGCGGTGGCGAAAAGGCAGGGGCCTGAATGTTGAAACCCGTACAGGACCGGAGCTGCTATGACCCCCCGGGCTATCGGCGTTCCTTAGGGGGGCGCCCCCCACCACGTTTGCCCTGCTCAGAGGGTTGCGTGGCGCCGGGATGCTGTTCGGGCTTGCGGAGGCGACTCGGGCGCGGACGCCGGGCAGCGTTGCCCTCGGCGGACGACTTGCGCTTGTGGTGTCGCGGACACAGGAGCTGGAGGTTCTCGTCGCGGTGGTCCCCGGGATCCCCCCGGTGGTCGACGTCCGTCCCAGGCTCCCCGCAGATACCCCCGACGGCCATGCGCCACTGGCACTCGCCTCGGTCGCGGCGGATGATGCGTGGCCGGATGCGGGTGTACCAGTCGGGTGGGAGTTCCTCACGGCGGTTGGACCCCTGCCATCCCCCAGACATCCCCAGGTCACCTCCCCCACCTGACGCGGGTGTGCCCGCCGGGTTGTCGTGGTGGCCGCCTGTGGCCAGCCCAGGGTGCGCCGAGGGGGTGGGCGTTACTGTGGCGCCATCCCCGCGCGCCTCGGAGGCTCCCCGTGTCGTATCCCCCTGCCCCTGGTCCTCAAGGGCCGTATGGTCCTCGTCCTCCGCAGTGGCAGCAGCAGCCCCCGCCGCGGCAGTGGCAGCCGCCCGTGTCGCAACGGCCTCGCCTGCCGAACGGGCAGTTCGCTCCGCAGAGCTACTCACCGCCACCGCCGCCTCCGGCGATGCCCCGGTACTCCAAGAGCGTGGAGCGCAAGCACGGCCTGGGCGGCATGGCCAACAGCGTGCACCTGATCTTGACGCTGCTGACGTGCGGGCTTTGGTTGTTCGTGTGGGTCCCGTGGTGGATCGTGCGGATGGTCATCCCGCGGCGGCGGGTCACGAAGACGTACTACAGGTAGGGGCGACTATGTTGCAGTCGACGAAGGTGTTGATCCTGCTCGGGATCGCGCTGGCCGTGGCCGGAGTGATCGCTGGCGCCCTGCCGTTTGAGGCCGGGCTCGGAGCCAGTTGCGGGCCGGTGTTCTCGCCGGGGAACCCCTACATCGAACCGGCGGTGTGCGCGACGGAAAGGTCAACACGAGCCCTGTTCACGTGGGGGCCGATCGTGACCGGAGCAATCTTGGTGTTCGGTGCGGTGCTCATCGATCCGTCGTTCGGGCGAAAGAGCGAAGAGGCGAAGTAGGCCCCGCTCCGGCTCGCGCGCCTACCCCCCAGCGGAGCGGAGCCAGAGCGGGACGTGTGAGCGCCCCGGCCGACCGTCACTCTCATGTCGGTCGGCCGGGGCTGGCCCTGCCCTGTGTCGACGCGCGACCCCCCGGAAGCGCGGATCAGGGGCAGGGTGTGCCCGTGCGGGGCCAGGCGGCATAAGCGGGCTGGCGCGGCATCGGGCACGTGGAACGCCCGGCGGCTGAGCATGGGGCCGCCGAGCGAGTCTGTGGCAACCACCTGGTGCAGGTGCACGTCTTGAGGTGAACGAGGGCCACTCCCACCCTCGTGTTGACCGTGATTACGGAGGCGCACATGGTGAAGTTCAAGATCAACCACGGGCTCCAAGGCGTTCCCGAGGGAAACATCCGCGAAGTAGAAGCCGACTACTACGAGGAGAGCGGTGAATTCGTGAGGTTCATCAAGAGGCTGGACAATAGCGACCGAGTCCCGGTGCTCGCGCTGAAGGTGGGGATGGTTCACGCCATCGAGCGCGTCCAGGAGTAGCCCCCACGACGAAGGCCCCGACCGTCTCCCGGTCGGGGCCTTCTGGCGTCTTCAGGGTACGCCGAACGTCCTATCTCGGCGGTGCCTGTGGATAACTCTAGCCACGGCGGGCGGGTGCGGCAAACACCGGGGCGTCCAGCCGGGCTGCCAGCCACTCCCAATCGCGTTCCGGCCACGCCGGGCGGCCGCGCAACCAGGTGCGGCAGTCCTCGGCCGGGGGCTCGCACGTGTCGCTCACGCAGACGATCAGGGGCTCTCCGGCGACCACGCGGACGGTGAGGGTGTGCTGCCCTCCGGCGGGGTGGCGGGTGGTCGCGCCGTGGCACCAGGCGCACAGGGCGGACAGCACCTGGCCGTCCACGACCTGCTCCAGGGAGCGCTCCAGGACGCGGCGGGCCCAGGCGGCGAAAGCCTCGGCCGCCTTCAGGGCGTCGGGGTCGGTGGAGGCGGCGACGCCCAGGTGCTCGGCGACGTGGGCGACGTGGCGGTCAATCGCGGCGAAGTCGTAGGCGCTGCTCGGGACCTCGGGATCGGCCACGCCTGCATTCCAGCTGATGCGGTCGGACAGGGCGACGACGGCGGCGAGGATCTCGGCGAGGTCGTCCAGGATGGAGACGGTCACCGGGGCCGGGGACGCACCGAGGACTCGCTCACCGGGCTTCCTGTCGGCCTTCTCCGCGCGGGTGAGCCGGTCCAGGACGGCGCGGGCGGCCGGGGAGAGGGTGCGCCGGGCGGTGCGGCGGCGGGCACCGGGCAGTCGGAGCTGGTGCAGGTCCGGCCAGGAGGCGGCGACCTGGGCGAGGTCGGCGCGGACGGCGGCGAGGCGTGCGTCGCGGTCGGCGGTGACGGCGGCGTCGGTCAAGTGGTCCCCCGGGGTGGTGTTGGTGGTGCGTGCCCGAGGCTCGGATTCCATCCGGCTGGCGGACGGAACCCGGGCGGTGGGCGGGTCAGACGCGAGGCGGCTTCTGGTCGGCCTCGTGAGCGCTGGCGCGAGCCTGGGCCAGAAGGCGGAGCGCGGCGGAGCGCCGGTCGGGAGGCATGTTGCGCAGGATCTCGTTGCGGAGTTCCTTGGCTTCGGCCGCGCGCTCCCAGTTCGCCTCGGCCTCCTTCCAGCTGGCTTCTGCGCGCTTCCAGTTCGCGGCGGCCTTCCGGTTCCGCCGGATGGCGATCAGTCCGCAGATGATGACGCCGGTCAGGCAGATGATCGTGATGCTGTTGGCGATGAGCTGGATCATCAGTTCGTGGTCCTCTCGGTGGGGTGGGCGTCGTCTTCGAGGCGGCGGGCGGCACGGCGGGGCCACGTCGCGGCGGCCAGCTGCTCACGGGAACGCGGGTCGGCCGGGGCCGGGGCGGGGGCTCCCTCGGCGAGCTGGCGGGCGCGGATGAACGCCCTGTCCCGGTCGTGCAGCTCCTCCACCGGCGTGCCCGGCGTCCACCGGGGGGAGGTGTGCGAGATGCCGACTTCCCACCGGCCGCGCGCGCGGGAGACACGGACGTCGCCGACGCGGAACAGGATGGCCGTGTCGAGCTTCTCCTCGGCGCGGGCCAGCAGCTCCTTCCTGAGGTCCGCGAGGGCCTGGAGGCGGGTGTTCTCCTCGCGGGCGGCGGCCAGCTGCTCCTCCAGCTCGCGGATGCGGGCGTGGCGGCGGACCGCCTCGGCGTCGTCGGCTTCGTCGTGGCGGATGATCGTCTGGTGCAGCTCGGCGATGCGCCGATCCCGGGCGGCCAGCTCGGGGCCGACCACGGTCATCACGGCGTAGGCCCGGTGCGCGGCCTCCACCCGGCGCACGTGCTCCAGGGTGGGGCTGGGCATGTCCGGCTCGACGTACAGGGCCTCGGCGATCCGGGCGCGGATGGCGGCGTGGTCGGCGGGCGTCTCCACCTCTTCGCCGTCATCGGTGCCCAGGAGCGATCCGGCCAGCGCCTCGGCGTGCTCCTCGTCCAGCCGGAGCGCGACGGGCTGGCCGGGGTCCGTGGTGCACAGGACCCAGGTCACGCCGTTCTCGTCCCGGGTGGTGATCCGGTCCCAGCGGGCCGTCACGGGGTTCGCGTGCTGCTGGTAGGCGCGGACGGCCAGGGCGACCGCGCCGAGCAGCATCCCGATCTCCGTGCCGGTCAGCGGCTGCTGGCTGTGGTCTCGACGGCGGGCGTTGATGTAGTCCCCGGCGATGCACAGGGCGTCTTCGAACGCGTCGACGGCCAGGCCGTTCTGGGCTTCAGCGGCGGCGGCCGTGGTGAGGATCTGGTCAGGCATCGGCGCGGGCCTCCTCGGCGGAGATGTGCGGGGCGATCAGGAGAGCCATGTGGCGCAGGACGGTCCTGACGACCTCGCCCTGGGCGTCGTGGTCGATGGCGGACTGCCACAGGGCGATGCAGGTGTCGATGTGGTCGTTGAGGAGCGCGACGGCGAGCCGGGAGCCGATGAGGGCGCCGGTGGGCACCTTGCCGTCGGGGTTGACGTGGCGGCCAGTGCGGGAGGAGACGGAGCCGAGGGTGGCGGTCCTGCTCGTGAAGGCGGGCTCGACGTGGGCGACGGCGCCAGCCCATCCGGACATGTGGGCGAGGATGTTGGTGGTGCCGGACAGGCGCTCGAAGGCCTCTTCGACTTCGGCGACGGCGCCGGGGATGCCGTGTTCGTGGCGGACGGCGGCCTTGAGGACGTCGAAGGACGCTTGGATGTAGGGCTCTTCGTGGTCAGCGTTCATCGGTCTGGGTCTCCTGTCGGGTGAGGGCGGCGCGGGCTTCGGCTGCGTGGCGGTGGACGGCGTCCGGGTCGGCGCGCTGGCCGGGCGGGGTCGGCATCCACGGCGGGGCGGCCTGGACAACGGTGCGCCGCCAGCCGCGCGCCCAGAGGGCCTGAACAAGCTCGGCAGCGTCGACCTCGGGGTCGGGTCGGGCGCTCGCGGGGGTCTGGTCGCGGCGGGTCAGGTACCAGGTGGCGGCGCGGACGGCGTCGGCCCGGTCGGTGTCGGTCGTGGGGCTCACTGGGTGTCTCCAGAGGCTCGTTGGGCAGCGAGGGTGGCGCGGATGGCGGCGGCGTGGCTGCGGACCTGGTCGGCGGAGGGGCCGGTGGCGGGGGCGTCGTCCAGGTAGTCGGTGACGACGCTGGACAGCAGCGGGGGCTGGGAGGGGGCGTCAGCACGGCGGGGGCGGCGGCCGGTGCCGTTGTGGAGCGTGAGGGCGGGGCGCGCAGGCTCCGTCTCCTCCTGGGGCTCGGGGACGAACGCCTCGCTGGCGTTGCTGGCGGCGGTGGACGTCGGCAGGAACCGGGACGCGTCGATCTCGTTCCTGATGGCAGCGCGCACGTACCCGGCGGGGCGGTCCACGGGGCCACCGGCGGCGTCGAGGATGCCGAGGGCGACCTTGCGGGCCCACGTGGTGGTGATCTCCCGGCCGGTGGCGCGCTCCAGCTCCTGACGCGCCGCGTCAGCGGCGGCGTCGAGGGCGTCGGTGATGGAGGTGCTCGTCGTCCGTCCGTCGCGGCGGCCGGAAGCGGGGCCGGTGCGGTCCTCGCTGGCGCCCGCCCGGGGGGACTGATGGGTACTCCCGGAACTTCTGGAACTCTTGTGTCCCGCTCCGGGACGACCCTTGTCCCGCTCCGGGACAACCTCTTGTCCCGCTGTGGCACCACCCTTGTCCCGCTCCGGGACAACCTCTTCGGTCTCGTCCTCTCCCGTCCGGGCTTCGGCGGGAACGGTAAGGGTGGTGTGCGTGACCTCGTTGTGGGTCGGCGACTTGCCCTTGCGCTGGCGGCGGTGGATCCAGCCGTCCTCTTCGAGCACGGGCAGGTAGCGGGCGACGGTCGACTTCCCGAGGCCGGTGGTCTCGGCGAGCTTCGCGAGGCTCGGCATGAACCGTTCCGGGATGACGCACGTGTTGACGTCAGCCCAGGTGGCGAGGGTGAGGGCGATGTGCCGCGCGGGAGCGGGCAGGCCGGATTCCCGGATAGCGCGCTCGTAGGCGAACCTGGACACCGAACCCCCTTCATTCATCGTGTTGCATCATCATGTTTCAACATCAGGATATGGTGAAGGGTGGCGAGTTGCAACTTGATGTTGCATACTCATGTCCATGGCTTCCCTGACCCCAGACCAGACCGAGGCGCTCGCCGAACTCGACGCGGCCACCGAGCGATACCGCGCGGCTGAACGCGCCTACGTCGAAGCGCGCGAGCACGTCCACGGCAAGATCGTCCGCGCCCTCCAAGCGGGCATCGGCACCAGCGAGGTCGGCCGTCACGCCCCCTACGACCGGAACCACGTGAACCGCATTCGCAAGGACGCGGGGATCCCCTCGAAGCGCTGACGGCGTGGCGCCCGCCGCGGCCGGGGCGACCCCAGCAGCCGCGGCGGGACGTGAGCGACCCATCAGAACGGGGCCGGGGCCACGAGGTCAGCCCGGCACACGGCAGCGGCGAGCACATCGGCCAGGCCCTGGGCGTCGTCGCGCGTCAGCGCCAGCGACCCCAACGCGTCGAACGCGGCCTCGATAGAGCCGCCGGTCCGCACGGTGACCGTGCCTGCGGCCGTCCGCCAGCGGGGCTCGGGCCCGTCATCGGCCGGGGGCGGCAACAGCGGGGCCGGGGGCGCGGGGGTGGCGTGCCGCTGGTCGAACTGGGCAGCGATGGCGTCCGCGCGGTCCTGTCCGGCGGGCAGCTCCGGCGTCCACGGCGGCAGGTTGTCGTCCTCCTGGGCGTTGCGCTCGACGCGGGCGGGGCGCTCCCGACCGTCCAGGCCGCGCACGGTGCCCGGCTCGTCCAACTGTCCCGCCTGGGACAGTCGCTGGATGTCCCGGTCGACGGTGCTCTTCGACGCGCCAACGGCACCCGCGATGGCCCGTGTGCTGTGCCCCTTTTCGCGGAGGTCGCCCACGAGGGCGCGGCGCTGGGCGTCCGTCAACTGGCGCCGATCGGCGTTCAGCGTGCGCCGGAGGTCGGCAGCCTCGTCCGCGTCGGCGACGGTGACGTGCTGCTCGGGGTACGCCACGCCCAGCTCTTCGGCCAGGCGCACGCGGACGTGGCCGTCGATGACCGCGCCGTCCTGGTCGCGGACCACCGGCACGAGGACACCCCACCGGCCGATGCTGGCGCGCATCGCGTCCTCGATGGCGGCGTCGAGCGCGGGGAGGGTGAGCTGCTTCGGCATCAGGTGCCTCCGTTCTGGGTGCGGACGGCCAGGCCGGGGCGATAGGACACCCACACCTCGTGCTTGCCGTCCTTCGTCGTGATCGCCTCGGCGAGGAACCCGCCCCGGGCGAAGGACTTGAGGCGGCCGGACCGGATCCGGTGCGCGACGCTGTGCGCGGCGATCCGGCTCTTGGCAGTCCGGGCCTTCGCCCACTTCTCCGGATGGGCCTTGAGCGCCTGGGCGACCTCGGCGTAGGTCTGGCAGCGGTCGGCCCCGTAGTCCTTGGGGGGCGCGTCGAACAGCTCGATCATTCGGCCACCGCCAGCGGAGCGCCGAGACCGGCCGCGCGGAGCAGCACGACGGCCGTGGACAGGTGCATGCGAACCGGGGCGGCCTGGGCGACCTCGGGAACGTCCACCCCAGCCGACATGAGCCGAGCCAGCGCGGACACGTCCACGTGCGCCCACCAGGACGCCACCCGCGCAGCCCCGTAGTCCTCGCGCGGGGTGACCAACACGCCCAGGGCGGCCCCGGCGAGATCGGCGGCGTCCTGGACCTCGTCCAGCCAGTCACCCACCAGGCCGTCGCCGGAGTACTCGGCAGTGGCAGAACCGGGGCAGCGCCACAGGACGCGACCGGTGCCGCGGATGCCGACCATGGTGGCCTCGGCGTCCGGCCAGCCGTGGCCCTGGAGGTAGTCGGTGACGGCGTCTTCGGGGATCATCGGCGGCCCTTCCTCGTGATGTCGGCCAGCGCCTCGCGGGCGGCGGCCAGCTCCGCGAGAGCGGTGTCGATCTGCTGGAGTGCGGCCACCTCGCGGACGCGCGCCTCGGCGGTGGACTCGGTGCCGTGCCAGGCGTCCACGTCCCGAAGCGCACCGAGGCCGTGCCGGACGCCGGACCACGTGTGGCGGCGTGCCGTGGCCAGTCCGGGCGTGCGATAGGGCAGGAGCGCGGCGGGCACCTGGGCGACGATCTCCACGCGGGCCTCGCCGACCGGGGTGGCCCGGGACGGTGTCGGGGCCGGAGTGCGGCGCCAGAGCGCAGTGAGGGTGCGGAACACGTCAGGACTCCAGTCGTGCGAGAGCGGCGCGGAGCTTCGGGCCACGCAGGCCCTGGGCGCGGAGATGGGCGGTGGCGGCCTCGCGGCGGCGACGCTTCGCGGCCTCACGGGAACGGAGCACCTCCGGGGAGACGGGCGCGGTCGCGGCCGGGGCAGTGGGCTCGCGCCGAAGGGACAGGTCCGGACGCCACTCCAGGGCCGCGAGCCGGATGCGGGGGCCGCCGGTCGGAAGGTCCAGGCCGAGCGCGGCCAGCAGCTCCCGGCGGTCGTCCCGGTCATCCGGCGCGGCCAGGGCCACGGTGGCGCGGGCCAGCGCGGTCTCCCACGGCCGTGGGGGCAGGACCGGGGCGTAGGACAGGCCGGACGTCAGGCCGCCAGCGCCGCTCACTGGGCACCGTCCAGGGTGAGCTGAGCGGTCGCGGCCAGGACCTGACGGAGATCGGCCAGGCCGCGCGGGGTGATCCGCACCTGGGCGGACAGCACCGGCTCCAGGGTGTGCGGGTGGGTGTACGACGTGGTGCGGCGCACGAGACGGCCCATGCCGACGTGGTGCTGGTACGGCTGGCCGGACTTGTCGATCCACCCGAGGTCGCGGAGCTTCGCGAACAGGGTGTTCTGGCCGATGCGGATGCCGGGCACCCGGGAGAGGATCTGTGCAGCCTCACGCACCGCGTGGTCGCCCTTGGACGCGGCCAGGTCATCCCACGCCTCGGCGGCCGGGGTCAGCTCGGCGGCGCGACGCTCGGCGACTTCCCGGGCCTCGACGGCGTCGGCGGCCGCGCGGAGCGCCTGGGCGTAGGTCTGCGGAACCTGTGGGGCCACCTCGTACCGGCCGGTGCGCCGGAGCGTGGGCAGCACCTCGGCGGTCACCCACTCCTGGAAGCGGTCGGCCTCGGGGGTGTGGCTGCGCATGATCAGCCGGTAGAGGCCCGCTTCCGAGATCAGCACCGTCTGGGGGTGAAGTCCCAGGTCAGGCAAGGGGAACGATTCGTTACCCTTGCGGTGACCTGCGGGAACGTGGTCACCGAGGGCCTTGCGGGTGTTGGTGTAGCCGAGGACTAGCGCGGCGTCGCGTCCGACGAACCACGGGTCTCCGTCGAGTTCGACGGCGCGCACGGGCTGACCGGTGTCGGGGAAGGTGAAGGGCTGTAGAGACAGGGACATGGGATGGCTCCCTTCGGGTGGCCGCCCACGGCGGGGCGAGGGCGGCCCGGGTGGTGGATCAGGTGTCGGTGGCCTCGGTGAACCGGCCGCGCCGGGGGTGCTCACGGAGGGGCATCCGCAGGAGGTCCAGGGCAGTGAGAGGCTCGCGCTCCGGCCGGGCCTGCTCGCGGGCGGCGGGCTCCAGGTCCCGGGAGTGCTTCTCCAGGAGGTCGGCCTGTGACGCGGTCAGCGACTCCAGAGCGGCAATCCGGTCGAGTGCGGCGGCCAGCTGCCCAGCCAGAGAGTGCTCCCGGCACGGCTCGGACTCCACCGGCTCCCCGCACAGGCCGGTCGGGGCCGGGGCGGCACACACGTATCCGCCGGGGGCAGCAGCGTCGGACCACACGACGGGGCCCCACTCGGACTCGACCGAGCGCACCCGGTCGTCGAGGAGTGCGAGCCGAGAGGAGTCCTCGGCGCGGTCGTGCTCGACACGGCCCATGTCGCGCTCCAGCTGGGCGAGCCGGTCCAGCACCGGGGAATCGCCGCGCCGGTACCGGTCCAGGTCCGCGCGGAGCATCGACCAGGCGGCATAGGCGCGCTCCCAGGCGTCGGCCGGGTCATCGGAGATCAGGTCAGCGGCGTCCTGGGGGTTCGCGCCGAGGGCCTCGGCAACAAGGAGGGTCCGGTAGTTGGCCAGGCCAGGGGCGGCCTGGGCATCCGTCCACGTGCGGGTGCACCCGGCGACGTCGGCGCAGTGCAGCCCGCCGTGTCCGGCGCCGCTGGAGTGCTCGCAGTAGACGTCGATGCCCTCCATGACGGTGAAGGACCGGCACGGCTCGGCGTCGTCGCCCGGGGCTTCGGTCGGGGCCAGCTGTGCGAGGGTGCGCAGGCATTCCAGACAGGTCGCCTGGTCGATGCGGGCGTCGACCGTCACGTCATGGTGGCCTCCCCCGCACGGGGTGATGCCCTCAGGGGTGGCCACGTGGACCACGTCGGCGCTACGGCGGCCCGCCACGCCGTCGGCCAGCAGCGGCAGGGCGCCGATGGCTTCGGCCGGGGTGAGCGGAGTGCCGGGCGCGTCGCTGGCGGCCTGCTGTGCCCGCGTGCGCATGGACCGGGCGGCATCCTCGGCGATGCCGCGCAACGTCTCGTCAGTGAGGTGGCGGAACTCAGGCACGGGGGTCCTCCAGGGCGTACACGTCGGCGAGCAGGGCGGCAGTGGGGGCGGCGCCGACCCAGAGGCCGAGGCGGAGACCACCCCACGCGCCGACGGTGTCGAACACGTGGCGGATAGGAGACAGGGGTAGGGGCATGGATGCTCCCTGGAAATGAGGGGTGGGGGTCAGGCGACGTCGTCGGCGAGCCGGGCCTGGACGAACTCCTCCAGCGCGGTCGCGGGGACGCGGCGGGCGGCGCCGACCTTGAAGCTGCGCAGTTCGCCGGAGCGGACGAGCTTCCAGGTCGTGGCCTCGCAGAGTGCGAGGGATGCGGCAGCTTCAGGGACCGTGTACGCCACACGGGGAGCTGCGGTCGGCGCGCTCATGCGACACCCGCCAGGTCGGGGTAAGTGATTGCGACCAGGTCGACGCCGAGGTGGGCAGCGGCAGCGCGAGCGAGAGACATGGTGCCCGGCCGCCGACCCGCCTCGATGTTCGACAGGTAAGCGCCGCTGATGCCCAGGGCCGCCGCCATGTCGGCCTGCGTGATGCCGTAGGCGTCGCGGAGCGCCGCGAGGGCGGGTCCGTGGACGATGCGTCTGGTACTCATGTGCGCAACTCTAGGAAAGAGTAGGAAAGCACGCAAGTCTAGGAAAGGAATGTGCGAGCAATCAAGAGCAAGTAGGGTAGGAAACCCTTACTAGATGGGGTAGGTTCCGTGACTGTCTTGACGTAGAGCTTCCTAAACTTTCCTGACATGGTGGAGCGATGACCCTCGGAGACCGCATACGAACAGCACGCCAACGCGCACGCCTCACTCAAGAGCAGCTGGCCGCTCGTGTCGGTGTTGGCCGACGCACGATCGACAACTGGGAGAACGGACGGACGTCACCGAAGAACCTCGTGTCGCTGGAGGAAGCCTTGGGGTCGCTGGTCGAGGAGCACACCCGAGAATCGGCTCCACCTGAGACCCGCGTCCTCGACACCCCGTTCGGAGAGGTAATCGAGGAGATCATCGAGGACCTGGAAGCTGACACCGAAGACTGGACGGACGAGGAGCGCGACGATGCGGAGCGCCAGCTGGCGGACAGGTTCCGTCTTCAGTACGCCGAGTTCATCCGGCAGCAGGAGGCACTACGAGAGCAGCGCAGGCGCAAGCGCCGTCGGCGCAACGAGTGATTGGCCGCAACTGGCCGCCGGACCTGTAAACCAGTAGCCGGATTGTCCACCATGACAACACAGAGTGAAGTGGGCAGGTAAAAAAGGTGTTTTCGAACGTGCCTTCGGGAATACGATCAGCACTCCCACCAGCGGTCACATTCCCCAGAGGAGAGCAATGGTGCTCACGCGTACCACACCCCCGCGCCCCCGCCTCCACACGACCCCGCTGGCGCTGTCCATCACCGTGGATGATGCCCTTCCCCGGCGCCGCCCGATGCGCATCCGGCACCTGCCCGGCGGACACTGCCTGATCACCATCCGCACCGGCCTAGAGTGCGGACACGTCGCACGCCTCTACCAGTACAAGCTTCGCGGCCCCGCCAGGCGTCTGGTCTACCGCGCCTTCGAGGTCCCCGACCCCGACATCGACCTCGAAGGGTACGCCCGCCTCGTCTGGTGGGACCCCGACTGGGCCGCCGATGTGCCCCTCCTGGAGGCACTGGAGCAGCGCGGCCTCCTCACCCCGTGGCCGCACGGCGCGACTCTTCCCCCTGCCCGCTTCAGGGCATAGGCGGCACTGGCCGCCACACACGAAGGAGGGGGCGCCGCCATGCACCGGCGACGCCCCCTCATGATTCGCACACGAATCGGAGATCAGTATGCCCCCTACCCCCGACCGAGGGCGAGCCCCCAACGGCCGCTCCTCCATCTACTACAGCGAGTCAGACGGCCTCTGGCACGGCTGGGTCACCATGGGCGTGAAGGCCGACGGCCGCCCGGACCGGCGCCACCGGAAGGCGAAGACCGAAGCCGAGGTGACGGCGAAGGTCCAGGCGCTCGAAGCCGACCGGGACGCGGGCCGAGTCACGAAGGCCGGTCGCGCCCCCACCGTCGAGCAGTGGTTCGACCGGTGGCTGACGAAGGTGGCCGCCCGTGAGGTCGACGAGAACACCCTGACGACGTCCTACGAGCCGACGGTGCGCCGCCACATAATCCCAGCCCTGGGCCGCCACCGGATCGACGCGGTGAGGGCCGAGCACATTGAGGACTTCTACGAGCACCTGGCCGAGGAGAAAGGCCTCGCGCCCAGCACGGTCCTGAAGGTGCACTGGCGGCTCATGGCTGGGTTCCAGACGGCGACCGACCGGGACCTCATCAAGCGAAACCCCATGGCCTTGGTGAAGCCCCCGTCCGGCGAGGCGCTGACCGAAGGCATCCCGCTCGGGCGTGAGGAAGCACGCGCGCTTCTGAAGGCATGCCGCGGGCGCCGGGGCGGCATCCGCTGGTCGCTGGCGTTGACCCTGGGCATCCGCCAGTCCGAGGCGCTTGGGCTGCGCTGGCCGTACCTGAAGGCCGCCTGCGACCCGTGCCGGATCCTCTACGATGCCGCCGACCTGTTCGCCGCGAACGCGAAGACCTGCGGCCAGTGCGGCGGGCAGCTGCACTACGAGGCGCGGATCGAGTGGCAGCTGAAGCACAGGCCCTACCGGCACGGGTGTGACGACATCGCGGCGTGCTCGAAGGACCGGCACATCCCGGCGTGCCCGAAGGGATGCTCGGGGCACCACAAGCCGAAGTGCAAGCCTGGCTGCAAGGCGCGTGGCCACGAGTGCCCGAAGCGGCCGTGTCCGCCGAAGTGCGAGGGCCACGGGCGGGAGTGCCCGGCTCGGGTTGGCGGGGAGTACTACTTCGGCCGCCGGAAGTCCTCGGGCAAGGGGCGGGGGAAGGAGCGCTTGGTCCTCCCGATCCCGAAGCAGCTCGTGCCGGAGCTGCGCACCCACTGGCAGATGCAGCAGCACGAGCGCGACCTCGCGGGCGAGACTTGGGAGGGTGAGGAATGGAACGTGGTGTTCGCAACCGCGGTCGGGGCGCCGATCGCGAAGAACCCCGACTGGGCGGACTGGAAGCGGCTGCTCGCCGCGGCCGGCGTGCGTGACGTCCGAGTGCACGACGGCCGCCACACCGCGGCCACGATCCTCACCGAACTGGGCGCCGACGCGCGCACGGTCCAGGAGATCCTCGGTCACTCCCAGATCAGCCAGACCGAGCGGTACATCCACGCGTCCAGCGCGCTCGCCCGGGGCGCCATCGACCGGATGGGGACAGCTCTCCTAGATGACGTGTAGAGGCGAGTAGAGCCCCGTGGACTGCAACCGTAATTGCAACCCACGGGGCTTTGCCCTCGGTGATCCTGCGGTGTTATCGCAGGTCACCCCATGCGGCCCCGGCAGGATTCGAACCTGCGGCACCCGCTTTAGGAGAGCGGTGCTCTATCCCCTGAGCTACGGAGCCATGGGTCTGACGCAGGTATGTCCTACCCCGTCACCGGACCAAGCCTAACCCAGGATGGACGTGGATGGGGTGTCGGTCAGCCTCCGGCGGGGGCGGTTGGGGGACTCTGCGTGCATGGCGGAGTACGCTGACCTACGATTGGTTGTCCTGGTGCGGTGTGACGTTGTTCATGACGCATGTCGTGTTATGGCCGCGTATGTACCCTCGATAACGATGGGGAACCGGGCTCGGCGTCGACCGGCCCGGCGGTGACCAGGTGTTTCACCGAAGCCCGGAGCAGAGGGCGGCGGGGCGGGGAGGGGCCCGCCCGCGACCCGCTCCGCCCGGTGGACCGATCTCGCGTGGCCGCATGTGGACATGTAGTACGTTGCCTTGCGGCCACGGGTAGGTGTTCGAGGAAAAGCAGCCGGAGGATCATTCGTGCCGTTCACTTCTGATGCGGCGCGGCGCAGGTCCCGCGTACCGGGTGGCGGCGGGGCGCTCACCGCCTTCGCCCTGTCCTACCGGGTCCGCTTCGCACAGGCGCTGACGCTCACGCTCGTCACCGCGCTCCTCGTGGCGCCGGTGCACACCGGCGCGCTGGAACCCGCCGAGGCGAGCCTGGAGGAGTTCCGGGAGAGGGCCGAGACCGCCTCCCAGGAGCTGGAGGAGGCCAACCAGGACCTCGTCGACCGCCAGGAGGCGCTGGAGGACGCCCAGTCGGAGCTGGTCCAGACCATCTACGACCTCCAGCAGACCGAACTCGAACTCAACGAGATGCGCGAACCGCTGGCCCAGCTGGCCAGCACGCTGTACAAGCAGCCCGACGGCGGCATGCTCGCCGTCCTGGCGTCGGGATCCCTCAACGAGGACCTCCAGATCCAGTCCTACGCGGCGAAGATCTCCCAGGACAACCAGATGCTCATCCAGGACGCCACCGACCTGCGCGAGGAGCAGGTCGAGCTGGCGAGCCAGGCGCAGGAGCTGCAGACCACCACCCAGTTGGAACAGGTCGAACTGGCCGCGGACATCGAGGCCCTGCGCGAGCAGTCCGAGCAGACCACGAACGAGCTCGTCCAGGAGCTGGAGGACCGCGGCATCGACCCGGAGGCCTACATGGCCGCCGGGAACTGCGACCCGGACGCGGCCGTGAACGCCCAGGGGGCGGCCAACGGCCTGCTCCCGGCCAACTCCCTGTGCGACCTCTACGACGACAAGAGGCTGCGCGCCGACGCGGCCGTGGACTTCCTCCAGCTCAACGCCAGGTACGTGGACGAGTACGGCGAGAACATGTGCATCACCAGCGCCTACCGCGACCTGCCCAACCAGCACCGCGTCTACGGCCAGGTGGCGCCGGGCTTCGCGGCCGTCCCCGGCACGAGCAACCACGGCCTGGGACAGGCGATCGACCTCGGCTGCGGCATCCAGAACTACCGGTCCGACCGCTGGCTCTGGATGGAGGCCAACGGCGCCGACTTCGGCTGGCACCACCCGGCCTGGGCCAAGTCCAGTCCCTTCGAGCCCTGGCACTGGGAGTACACAGGCTGATCCTCGCCCGGCCCTTCCGGGGGCGGCCCCGCACGGGGCCGCCCCCGACGCGTTCGGCCGCCTCAGGCGGCGGTCTCGGGCACCACCTCGCTGGTGCAGTGGGCGCAGCGGGTCGCCTTCTTGCTGATCTCCGTGCAGCAGTGCGGGCACTCGCGCGTGGTGGCCTCCTCGGCCTTGACGAAGCGCTCCACCACCTTGGCGACGGGCAGTACCACGAAGAAGTACAGGATCGCCGCGGTGATCAGGAACGAGATCAGCGCGTCGACGAACGCCCCGTACAGGAACCGGCTCCCGTTGATCTCGAAGTAGAGGTCCCCGAAGGTGGGAACCCCGCCGAAGATGCCGATCAGCGGGGTGATGAACCCCTCGGTGAACGCGGTGATGAGGTTGGCGAAGACCGCGCCGATCACGACCGCGACCGCCAGCTGCACCAGGTTGCCCTGGAGCAGGAACTTCTTGAAGCCTTGCATGGATACAAGCCCTACATACTCGTGGTGTCCGTACGGGCGCCGCAGCGGGATTCCCCTGGTGGGAGCCCGCGGCGCCCGGCCAGCTTTGCCCACCGGAGGTCGCCGGTCAACCGCGGATGGTGATGGACAGCCGTGAGTCGGCCGCGTGGCCCGCCAGGCTCCTGGCCTCGACGGGTGTGGCCGCGATGACGATCAGCGCGCCGCCCTCCCCGCCGCCCGAGGAGTCCTCCTCCGGGAGGGCCAGGACGGGGCGGTCGCTGGCCACCTCCACGGCGGGGCCCGCGCGGGCGGGCGCGAGGTCGTCGCGCCCTCTGGCGGCGAGGACGTCCACCCGGCTGCCGGGGGAGAGCAGGCCCACCGCGCCGGGGTCGGCCACCCGCACCGGGACGGCGACCAGGCCGGGACCGTAGGGCCGCGCGGGAGGGTCGGCGAGCCGGGCGTCGGTGATCACCTCTCCCCGGCGCACCGGGGCGTTGAGGCGGAGCCCCGCGGTCGCGGTGTCGGCCGCGAGCGCGCCGCCAGGCACGGAGTCGGCGGGCAGGTCCCGGGCGGTGAGGTCGCCGTCGGTGAGGGGGTCCGTCGCACCGAGGTCGCGGGAGGCGACCAGGACACGGGAGGTGGGCACGGGAGGAGGGCGTACGGCCAGGACGGCGCTGAGGAGCGCGGCGGCGGCCAGGAGGGCGGCGACGACGCGCCGGTGCCGGTCCAGGAGCCGGGTGAGCGCGCGACGGTGCCGGTAGGGGAGGGGCGCGGCGTTGTTCATACCCTCAACGCTAGGTCGCGGAGGGGCCGTTCGGAGGTTGTCCACAGGCCCGATCACACGGGCCGCGCGCCGCCGAGGGATCGGCGGCGCGGTGGCGGTCAACGGTCCGGCGGATCAGCCCGTCGCGGCGGTGGCGCTGGTGCTGCTGGCCTTGCTCGTGGTGCTGTTGCCGCTGCTGGTGTCCGAGGAGGAGCTCTTGGCGTCCGAGGAGGTGGACGAGGCGGAGGAGGAGTCGGTGGAGCCCGAGTTCCCGCCGTCCTTGCCCTCACCGGAGCCCGAACCGGTCAGCACGGAGCTGTTGGAGGACTTGCCGCTGTCGGTGCGGTAGAAGCCGGAGCCCTTGAAGACGATGCCCACGGCGGAGTACACCTTGCGCAGGCGGCCCTCGCACTCGGGGCAGACGGTCAGCGCGTCGTCGCTGAAGCTCTGCACGACCTCCATCTGGGCGCCGCACTCGGTGCACGCGTACTGGTACGTAGGCACTGTTCGGGTCCTCCTTGCTGGCACTCTCGCCCGTTGACTGCTAAATAGTACGCGCTCGCCGACCGGAGCCGTGACAGGGCCTCTCCCACGGAGATCGGTGCGGGGGTGCACGCGGCCGGGCGCCGGGCGCCGCCGGAGCGCGACCGCCAGCGACAACGCCCCCGGCGTTCGGGTTAATCCCGCCTTGTGCGTCGTCCCGCCCCTCCCGCTCAGCTCCGCCCGCTCAGCCGGTCCCGTTCAGCCGGTCCGCCCGGCCACACCCCCGTGCCGAGGACCCGCACCCCGCCGGACGGGGTGACCACGGCGTCCACGGGCCGGTCGTGCGACTCGGCGGGCAGCGACTCCACGAACTCCTCGTCGTGGACCAGGGCTATCGCCGGCGTGTGCGGGCCCTTGCGGGCCAGCGCGCGGTCGTAGCACCCGGCGCCGCGCCCCAGGCGCGTCCCCCGCCGGTCCACGGCCAGGGCCGGGCAGACCACCGCGTCGGCCCGGGCCAGCGCGTCGGGCCCGTAGCGGTGGCCCACGGGTTCCAGCAGCCCGTGCCCGGCCGGGGCCAGGGAGTCCGGCCCGTCGAAGGCCGCCCAGTCCAGCTCGCCGCCGGGCGGGAACACGGGCAGCAGCACGTAGGCGCCGCGCTTCCACAGCGCCGCCACCAGCTTGCGGGTGTCGGGCTCGCCGCCCACGGAGTAGTAGCAGGCGACCGTTCCGCCCATGGCCAGCCACGGGACGTCCAGTAGCGCGTCGCGGACCGCCGACCCGGCCCGGGAGCGCTCCTCGGGGCTCCGGGCGCGCCGCCGCTCCAGGAAACCCCTCCGCAGCCCGGCCTTGGCCTCACGCAGCTCGCTCTCGCCCATGGCCCCAGTGTGGCACCGCCCGGCCCCGGCCGGATGCCCCGTGCGGTGAACACGCGGTGGCGGTCCGCCCTCCGCCGCCCGAAACCGTCGGGACTTCTTGGCGCCCTCCTGGGTGTGGAGACGCTGAGACGGCCGACCGCTGCCCTAAAGTGCCGACATGAACGACTCCACCGACCAGAAGCGACCCTCCGGTTCCGTGTCCGTCACGAAGGCGGTCGTACCCGCCGCGGGCCTGGGCACGCGTTTCCTGCCCGCGACCAAGGCCACGCCCAAGGAGATGCTGCCGATCGTGGACAAGCCCGCGATCCAGTACGTCGTGGAGGAGGCGGTGGCCGCCTCCCTCCAGGACGTCCTGATGATCACGGGTCGCAGCAAGCGCTCCATCGAGGACCACTTCGACCGGGCCTACGAGCTGGAGGAGGCGCTGGAGGCCAAGGGCGACGACGCGCGGCTGCGCTCGGTGCGCGAGTCCAGCGACCTCGCCCAGGTGCACTACGTCCGCCAGGGCGAGCCGCGCGGCCTGGGCCACGCGGTGCTGTGCGCGGAGGCGCACGTGGGCGACAACCCCTTCGCCGTCCTGCTGGGCGACGACCTCATCGAGTCCGCCGACCTGCTGTGCCGCATGATCGAGGTGCGCGAGCGTCACGGCGGCAGCGTCGTCGCCCTCATGGAGGTGGAGCCCGAGCAGGTGTCCCTGTACGGGTGCGCGGGCATCGAGCCCACCGACGAGGAGGACGTCGTCACCGTCACCGACCTGGTCGAGAAGCCCACCCCCGAGCAGGCGCCGAGCCGCTGGGCGATCATCGGCCGCTACGTCTGCGACCCGGCGGTCTTCCCCGTCCTGCACGAGACCCCGCCCGGCCGGGGCGGTGAGATCCAGCTGACCGACGCCCTGCGCGAGCTGGCCCGGCGCAAGCCCGAGGACGGCGGCACGGTGCACGGCGTCCTCTTCCGCGGCCGCCGCTACGACACCGGCAACAAGGCCGACTACATCCGCACGGTCGTGGACTTCGCCTGCCGCCGCCCCGACCTCGCCGACGAACTGCTGCCCTGGCTGCGCGACTTCGTCGACCGTGCGCAGGCCCAGCGCCCCTGACCGGGAACGCCCGAGCGCCCCGACCGGGGCCCGGCGCACCGCACGCGGGGCCGGACGCGGCGAGAATGGGGCGTGAGCCGTCTCCTGAGGGAGGGGAGGCGGGGCCACCAAAGGAACCGCGAACCGGGAGGAACCCCCGTGAAGAGCGTCGAACAGCACGTCGCCGATGTCCTGGCACTGATCCCCGATCCCGTGCCGACCGAGCTGGACCTGCTCCAGGCACACGGCGCCGTGCTGGCCGAGGCCGTCACCTCGCCCGTGTCGCTGCCGGGCTTCGACAACTCGTCCATGGACGGGTACGCGGTGCGCGCCGCGGACCTGGAGTCGGCCTCGCCGGACAACCCCGTGCGGCTGCCGGTCGTCGCCGACATCCCGGCGGGCGACCCCTCCCCGACCGCGGTCCTGCCGGGCAGGTCGGCCCGGATCATGACCGGCGCGCCCATGCCCTCGGGAGCCGACGCGGTGGTCCCGGTCGAGTGGACCGACGGCGGCACGGCCAGGGTGACCTTCGACCGGCCGGTGAAGGCGGGCAACGCCGTGCGCCGCGCGGGGGACGACGTCACCGCGGGCGCCACCGTGCTACGGCCCGGCGTGCGCGTCGGCCCGGGGGAGATGGGCGTCCTGGCGGCCGTCGGGCGCCGCTCGGTGCCCGTCTACGCCCGCCCCCGTGTGATGGTGCTCTCCACCGGCGAGGAGCTGGTCGAGCCCGGGCGCCCGCTCGGCCCCGGCCAGATCTGGGAGTCCAACAGCTTCATGATCGCCGCCGCCGCGCGCGACGCCGGGTGCGAGGTGCACCGCCACGGGTTCGTGGGCGACCACCCGCAGACGGTGCGCGACACGCTGGAGGACCTGCTGGTGCGCGCCGACATCGTGGTGACCACGGGCGGGGTGAGCATGGGCGCCCACGACGTGGTCAAGGAGGTGCTCACCCGTGAGGGCACCGTGGAGTTCACCCAGGTGGCGATGCAGCCGGGCAAGCCCCAGGGCTTCGGCGTGATCGGCCCGGACCGGACCCCCATCGTCACGCTGCCCGGCAACCCGGTGAGCGCCTTCGTGTCC
The DNA here is from genome assembly GCF_965343085.1 of Nocardiopsis synnemataformans. NCBI lineage: Bacteria > Bacillati > Actinomycetota > Actinomycetes > Streptosporangiales > Nocardiopsidaceae > Nocardiopsis > Nocardiopsis synnemataformans. Next base: position 71,820 of record NZ_CBDRFA010000028.1, read on the forward strand.
TTCCAGGTCTTCGTCCGGCCCGCGCTGCGCCGTCTGCGCGGACTCGACCCCCGGCCGCTGCCGAGCATGCGCGCCCTGCTCACCTCGCCGGTCACCTCCCCGCCCGGGCGCCGCTCCTTCCTGCGGGCGGTGCTGGAGGAGTCCCCCTACGGACGCGACGCCGAGTCCACGGTGTCCCCGGCGCTGCACCAGGGCTCGCACCAGCTGTCCGCCCTGGCCGGGGCCAACGCGCTCGTGGTGGTGCCCGAGGAGGTGACCGAGCTGGCCGCGGGCAGCCGCGTCGAGGTGGTGCGCCTGCCCGAACCGGCCTGAGCCGCGCCCGCCCGAACCCGCGGACCTGTGGACGGGGAGCGTCCGAAAGTGCCGTACCGTCGTGGTGGCGCGCTCCGGCGCGCCCGGACGCGGCCGCCCGGCCGCGTCCCGCGTTCCGAGCGGAGGAGTTGGCGGACCCATGACCGACACCCCACGGCGTGAGGGGGCCGACCACCCCTCCGGGTTCACCCACCTGGACGGATCCGGCGCCGCGCGCATGGTCGACGTCTCGCAGAAGACGGTGAGCGCGCGCACCGCCACCGCGTCGGGCCGGGTGCTGCTCGGCTCCGAGGCCGTCGCCGCCCTGCGCGGGGGAGAGGTCCCCAAGGGCGACGCCCTGGCCGTCGCCCGGATCGCCGGGATCCAGGCGGCCAAGCGCACCCCCGACCTGGTGCCCCTGTGCCATCCCATCGCCGTGCACGGCGTGGACGTGGACCTCACCGTCGTGGACGAGGGCGTGGACATCCGCGCCACGGTCCGCACCGCCGACCGCACCGGCGTGGAGATGGAGGCGCTCACCTGCGTCATGGCCGCCGCCCTCGGGCTGGTGGACATGGTCAAGGCGATCGACCCCGGGGCCGAGGTCACCGGGGTGCGCGTCGAGGAGAAGACCGGCGGCAGGAAGGGCCACTGGAGGCGTGGTGACTGAGGCCGGCCCCCCCGTCCTCCGCGTCGCGGTCGTCACGGCGTCCAACCGGGCGGCGGCGGGCGTCTACCCGGACCGCTCCGGACCGGTCGTCGCCGAGGGACTGCGCGGAGTCGGCTGCGCGGTCGTGGGGCCGTGGGTGGTCCCCGACGGCGAACCGGTGGCACAGGCCATCGGCCGCGCCCTGGACGAGCGGCTCGACGCCGTCGTCACCACCGGGGGCACCGGGCTGACCCCGCACGACCACACGCCCGAGGTGACGCGCGCGCTGCTGTCCTACGAGATCCCCGGGATCGCCGAGGCGCTGCGTGCGGCGGGCCGGGACAAGGGCGTGCCCACGGCGATCCTGTCGCGCGGCCTGGCCGGGGTCGTCGAGCGCGCGGGGCACCGGATGCTCGTGGTCAACCTGCCCGGCTCCCGGGGCGGTGCCGCCGACGGGATGGAGGTGCTGGCGCCGGTGCTGAGGCACGCGGTGGACCAGCTGCGCGGAGGAGACCACGCCCGCTCTGAATGACACCGGAGAATGACCGGAATCACATCCCGGGCATTCCGACCGTTGAGAATTCCTTGGGGCAGGGCCGGTTTTCGGTACGGAAGTATTGGAGTTAGGAATCATCCGATTCTTGCCCGCTGGGGCGACGACAGCCATGCCGCGTCCCAGGGAGTGGAATACTGGAGCCCGTCACCGGCGACGGCAACCCGACGCCCCGGCGTCCGGTGTCGCACCGCTGGGCTACGGTGCCGAGGGCATCGAAGGGACGGTCGTGAATCGCAGACATGGGTGGCCCGTCACCCTTCAGGAGGGACCGGTCGTACTCCGGCCGCTGCGGCTCCGCGACGCCGCGGCGATCAGGGACACGCGTTCGCGCAACGAGGAGTGGCTGCGTCCCTGGGAGCCCACCTATCCGGAGATGCCACTGCGTACCACCGGGCTCACCCCCTACGTCTCGATGCTCCAGTCCATCCGCCACGAGGCCAGGCAGGGCCTGTCCATGCCCTGGGCGATCCTCTACGACGACAGGTTCGTCGGTCAGATCACGGTGGGGGCCATCGTGTGGGGTTCGGCCAGGTCGGCGCAGGTCGGGTACTGGATCGACAGCGCCCACGCCGGGCTCGGCATCACCCCGACCGCGGTCGCGCTGGCCGTGGACCACTCCTTCTTCCGCGTCGGGCTGCACCGGATCGAGGCCAACGTCCGGCCCGAGAACCGGGCGAGCAGACGCGTGGTCGCCAAGCTGGGCTTCCGCGACGAGGGCGTGCGCAGAAGACAGCTGCACATCGACGGGGCCTGGCGCGACCACATCTGCTACGCGATCACCGCGGAGGAGGTCCCCCGGGGGCTGTTGTACCGGTGGCGCCACGGAACGTCTTCCGGACCGCCCGAGGAGCCCGGTTCCGGCCCCGGTTCCGCTTTGGGGCCACAGGGCCCGAACGGCGGCCGGGATCCGCGCGATCCGGCGAGTCCACACCCGGGGTCGAACTGAACGTGCCAACATCACAGAAGCATCCGGAACTTAAACCTGACTTTAGTGACATTGATTCATTACTTTGCGTTGAATTGGGACTGCGCTCCGCAGTCGTTGGTTGACCTGCACTTTCACCCCCGGGGTCAGGGCGTCCGAAACTGAGAGTCCACAATCTTGCGACACTCCGGTCAGAATGTGGCGCATTTATGGACACGGGGTCGTACCGTGCGGAACATAGACGCATTGACGATGCGGGCAACGCGTGGATATGGCGCACCGGAAACTCCCCGGATCAGGGGAGGGGCGGGGGCGGCGTTCCCCGGCGGGACGTCTCCGTCCCCGGGGGCACCACGCGGCGCGGTGTCGACGAGGTGTCGATCAACGTCCAGTGGCCGTCATCGTGAGGAGGGGTGATGAGCAGCTCTCCTCTGTACCTGGCCATCGTGGTGGTGTGGCTCATAGTCCTGGTGCCGATGCTGCTGCGGAAGGACCCCGTGGGCACCTTCCACGAGGACCAGCGGGAGGACGGGGAACCCGCGGGGACCGAGGACGGGGAGGCCGGGGAGGACGCCGAGGGGCGTGCGGAGGACCCGGACGCCACCGAGACGCGGGTCCTGCGCCGCGACGACCACGTCACCGCCCCGGCGGACGCCCCCGGGTTCCGCGGGGACGCGCCGCGCCCGGGGCGGTACCGCGCCGGGTCCGGACCGCGCGCCCGCGTCATCGCCCGACGCCGCCGTCGCACCACGACGCTGATCCTGGTGAACGCCGCCACCCTCGTGGCCGTGGCCTTCGGGCTGGGGCCCTGGTGGGTGGTCGCCCCGCCGGTGCTGCTGTTCGCCGGACACCTGGTCCTGCTCCGGGAGGCCGCCAAGGCCGACGCCGAGCGCAGGGAAGCGGCCCTGCGGGCACGCCGCAGGGAGGTCCAGCGCGCCCGCCGGGACGAGGCCGAGCGACGGCGCGAGGCCGAGCGCGAGGCCGAGGTGATCGCCCTCAAGGAGCGGCGCAGCCAGGTGTACGACCAGTACGCGGACGCCCGGCTGCGTGCTGCCGGGGACTGACCCGGGTCCGGGCCGCGAGCGGGACGGGGGCGGTCCGAGGTTGGGTCCGGTCCGGGGCCGGACCGGGAAAACCCGGTTCGGACCACTCCGGGTTTCCTGCTAGTCTGGATCTCGTCTTCGGGGCTATGGCGCAGTCCGGTAGCGCACCTCGTTCGCATCGAGGGGGTCTGGGGTTCAAATCCCCATAGCTCCACCGCAGACAGCAAGGCCCCGTCCCACCCGTGGGACGGGGCCTTCGCCGTGTCTGCGGAGGACTTACGGGAGACCCGCGGGCTCCGGGCCGGAGGCGGTGCTGCTGTTCCCTGCGGCGGGCGGTCGTTTCCGGACCGGAGCCCCGAGTGTCACCGGCGAAGCGGCTATCCCCTGTGGCGGGGTGCCGGTACCCGTCCAGCGTACTCCGCGTCTTCGCCGCGGAGTCGGCCCGCAAAATCTTTACAGTGGAAACTTGTCGTCGTAGGGTGCGGGGTCATGGCAGACGGATACCACCACGGGAACCTCAGGGCCGCCGTCCTGGAGAAGGCGGCGGAGGTCATCGCCAGGGAGGGGCCCTACTCCTTCAGCCTGCGCTCGTTGGCGCTCGAACTCGGGGTGAGCCACACCGCCCCCCGGCACCACTTCGGCAGCCGTGAGGGCGTGCTCAACGCCCTGGCCACCGAGGGCTTCCACGAGCTGGCCGCACGGCTGCGGGCCAACCGCGAGTCCGGCGGGGGTTTCCTGGAGGCGGGTGTGGAGTACGTGCGCTTCGCGACCGGCCATCCGGCGCACTTCGACGTGATGTTCACTCCCAGCCTGCTGAGCGGGGACGACGTCGAGCTGAACGCCGCGCGCACGGCGGCCTTCGACGAGCTCCGCGCCGGTGTGGAGTCCCTGGCCGAGGAGGGCCGGGAGGTCGGGGACGCGGCAGCCGCCATGGTCGCGGGCTGGTCGGTCGTGCACGGCATCGCCACGCTCTCCCTCACCGGGAACCTCGAGGGTTCGGGGTTCGGGGACCTGTTCCGCGGCGCCGACCTGCTCACCGTCACCCGCCGCAGCGCCGGACTGCTCTTCGGCCCCTCCTCCGCCGCCCGGGGGCCCTCCGAGGAGGAGTAGGCCCGCCCCGGTCAGCTCCCGGCCGACCACGGGACGCGCGCCGGGCGGTGTCGCGCCTCCCCGGCGTCCGCGTGGGACCCTCCGCGCGCAGAACGCGCCCACGCGGACGCTCCTGGGACTCGTGGTGCTCCTGGGACTCCACGTGGTGCGCCTGGTGCCCAACGGGCTCCAGCGCCCGCCTGGCGGCCGCCCGGGGGCAGCCGCGGGCCGCTCCCGGCGCGACTCCGCCGGGATGCGGGCCTCAGCGCCCGGAGACGTACTCGGCCCGGACGGCGTAGATGGCGGCCTCGGTGCGCGAGTGCACCTGGAGCTTCTCCAGGATCTTGCGGACGTGGTTCTTGACGGTGTTCTCGGTGATGAACAGCCGCTCCCCGATCTCCCGGTTGTTCAGGGAGCGGGCCAGCAGCTTGAGCACCTCGGTCTCGCGCCGGGTCAGCTCGGGGATGGACGCGCGGCTGGGCGGGGCGCTCTCCTGCTTGGCCAGCTCGGCGAACTCCCCGATGAGCTTGGTCGCCATCGCCGGGTTGATGAACGAGTCGCCCTTGACGATGGCGCGCACCGCCTCCGCGAGTTCTGTCACCGAGATGGCCTTGAGCAGGTAACCCGTCGCCCCGGCCTTGAGCGCGTCGAAGAGGTCGCTCTCGTCGTCGCTCATGGTCAGCATGACGAACCTGGTGTGCGGTGCCGCCTCACGGATGCGCGAGCAGGCGTCGATGCCGCTGGTGTGCGGCATCATCACGTCCATGATGACGACGTCCGGACGCAGTTCGGCGGCCAGGCGGACGGCTTCCTCCCCGTCACGCGCCTCGCTGACCACGTCGATGTCGGGCTCCTCGTCCAGGACGGACACCAGACCCCGGCGGAACAGCGCGTGGTCGTCCACGACCATGGCGCGGATCGGGGCGGCCGGAGCGGCGGGCTCCCCGGGGTAGGGGGCCTGGGCGGGAAAGAGGGGGTGTGCGCTCATGGGTTCCCCACCCGTCCCGTCCCTCGCCGCGGAAGCGGGCTCTCGCGCACCGACACCTCGGGTCTGCCCAGGTGGTTGCGGTACGGGCATGTCCAACCGCTGGCCAGGAGGAGAAGGGCCGACCGGGGGAAAGAGATGCGCATGGAGACCTCCTGCTGGGGCTGCCCATTGTCTCATGTGCGCTCAGTGAGCGGGGTGGTAACGAAGGAACTCACCGCCCGCTACCCGGGGCACATCCGCGGGAAACGGTGCGAACGACACCGCGGGGAGGGCCGCGGAAGAGTGCCACCGGCGTGCGCGTCCGGGAAGAGGTAAGTGAGATATTCGGTTTTGTTCGTGACCGAAAAAGGTGCCCTGGGGGCTCCCTCCCCGGAGGCGCGTCCGGGGAGCCGGACCGAAGGCGCCCTGACGCAGAGCCAGCCATGACGCAGAGTCACGATCAGACAGAACGGGTGTCATGGTGCAAAGCTGGGCATAGCTCTGCTTTCCGGCATTCTGTTCGACGGGTTCTCCCTGGTAACGGCCCGTGTTGTTCCGTGGATGCGCTCCCAAGCTCACCGCCGGATATCCCGATTTCACGTTCCGCGGAAATGGGAACGCCGTCGCTCTCCGTTATATTCATGGTGTGGATTTGACCTGGTCGATGTCCTTTTTTGGCGGGCCGCCAAGCCGGGAGGTGTTCTGCCAACGGTAATGGGATCCCTTCTGAGCTGCGGAAACGGGTCAGGATTCGGTTATTTGGACGATGCCCCAGCGGGCTTTGGTGGTGCCCGTGCCATAAAATGATGAACGTTCGTCTACGGGTCTTGCGGACGGAGAGCGCTCTACGCCATTGTGGTTCTGGGATGGGCTGGAAGCCATACGAAAGGTAGATGCCATGACCACGCGCGTTACTACTGCCCGTGACAACGGGTGGGCCTGGCTGTAACCAGCCCGCCGAAAGGGTTCCGCCGAACCCCGGCACAGGGACCCGACCGGACCCCCGAGGACCGGTCGGGTCCTTTCTTCGTTCCCGGTGCCCCCGCCGGCCCGTAACGCCGTCGGAAGGCCCCCGGAACGGGGATTTGACCGGGTGCGGCACCGGGTAGGGATCCGGACACTGATCCCGGCCCCGGCAGGGGGCCACCGCGCGACCGTGAAGGGGCGGACCGTGTCCGACTCCCCGAAGTACCCCGGCGGATACCATCCCGAAGAGTTCCCGCCGCAGGACCCCCCGGCCCCGCCGCAGGACTCCGTGCCCCTGGCGGAGGGCCCCCAGCCCCCGCGGGGATCCGCACCCGTCGGGGGATACGAGCCCCCGCCCCCGGAGCCCCCGCCTCCCGGGCCGCGTGAGACCACGGTGGAACCGGTGGAGGAGGAGCCCGCGGTCGCGGCGGAGCGCTTCCGGCGCACCACTCCGGCACGGCGCAAGGTCATCCCCGCCCGCAGGGGCGGCGGGCACTGGCGGCTGCTCGCGGGAACGGCGACCTACGTGATGGTGGTCGGCGGGATGGCCGACTACGTCGATCCGCAGACCCGCGCGCTCGCCCACCTGGTGTTCTGGCTGCTCATCGGGGCCGCGTTCCTGATCACGCTCAACCGCGAGCGCCGTCACGGCTGGGAGCCGGGCGTGCGCTGGCCCTGGCTGGCCGGGGCCTTCGGCGGAGCGTTGGCGGTGGAGGTCCTGGTCCTGGCCTTCGGGTCCCCGGCGATCATCGTCGGCTCGGTGATCCTGCTGGGCCTGGCACTGTTCGTGCTCATGCTCGTGGGATGAGGCCGCGGGACCGGCGCCGGGGGCGGGGGAGGGGGAGGGGTGTGGCCGGGGTCGGCGTCAGGTGGCCTCGTCGTCGAAGGGAGGGCGCTTGCCGTTCAGCCGGGCCACGGGCTTGCTCTCCTGCTCCTCTTCCTCCCAGAAGTGCTTCTGCACGAAGCGCCGGGGGTTGAGGTCCTGCACGTCGAAATCCTTGAACTCCGGGCCGAGCCCCTCCCGGATGTCGTTGGAGGCGGAGTTGGCCATCGTCCGCAGCTGGCGCAGCACCCTGCCCACCTGCTGGGCCGCCTTGGGCAGCTGGTCCGGGCCGAAGATCAGCAGCGCGAGCAGGAGGAGGACGACGAACTCTCCTCCGCTGATGTTGAACATGCGCGACCTCAGTCCTTCGGTGTACCGACCGGCTTCAAGCAGGTTAACCGGTATCGGGGGGCTTGGGTAACCCTGCCCCGGCCGTCCGGAGGGGGTGGACGCGGACCAGCCCCCCGCTCGACGAGCGGAGGGCTGGGTACAGGCGCTCCCGGTGTCATCCGGGGTCGAATCCGGCTCCGGGGCCCGGTGCGGGGCCGTCGGGCGGAGCGCCCCGGTTCGGGGCCGGGAAGGTCGTTGGACGACACCCGGTCCCGGCTGCTCGGGTGTGCCGGTAAGTAAGGGAACGCGGACGCGGACGGTGCCGTCGGGCGACCGTGGATTCCGCCGACCGCGTGGAAAGGACGACTCTAGACCGCTCTGACGTCGGCGGCCTGCGGGCCCTTGGGGCCCTGGATGATGTCGAACGTGACCTTCTGGTCCTCTTCCAGGTTCCGGAAGCCGGTGCCCGTGATCGCCGAGTAGTGGACGAACACGTCGGGCTGGCCGCCCTCGACGGCGATGAACCCGAAACCCTTCTCAGAGTTGAACCACTTCACGGTGCCCTGAGCCATGTGCTCTCCCTTGGGGACTACTGCGGGGCCGCACCCTGCTGGCCCCGGGCCGCCGGGCGCCTGACCGACGGGTGAATCCCGCATCGACGAGCGCCCACGTGAAGTTCCGCGAGGCGCCCCGGGCATCCATGGAAACTACAACAGCAACCAGTCGCTGACATTACCAGGGAGGGTGCTGCCCTGCCGAGGCTTTCCACGCGGGAATCGCGCTCTTTCCCTGTCCTGTTTCGGCTACTCGTAACTGTTGATTTCCGTCCGCCGGACCACTAATGGAGCGCGGCCGAACACGGATACGTCGGGGCGCCGTTCGCTAACCGCCGTTGCCGTAGACCCACACGTCGAACCACAGGCGTTCGCGCCACATCCCCTCGTCGATCGGATACGCCGACAACACCGGGTAGAAGTAGGCGAAATTGGCCACGATCAACAGCAGGACCACGCCGTAGACGATGCCGCCCACCGCACGCGTGTAGGGGGCGAAGCGCGGACTGTCCTCCCCCGCCCCCATCGCCAGACCCAGCGCCAGCACGATCGCCAGGACCAGGAAGGGCAGCAGCGGAGCGGCGTAGAACAGGAACATGGGCCGGTCCGGGTAGGCGAACCACGGCAGCCACCCCGCGGCCACGGCCAGCAGCACCGCCCCGGCGCGCCAGTCGCGGAAGGTCACCCACCAGCCGAGCATCACCGTCAGCGCGAGCAGGCTGGACCACCAGATGACCGGCGTGCCGATGGAGACCACCGAGGTGACGCAGTCGCCCGTGTCGCACGAGGCGACCTCGCCGTTGTAGTGGAACATCACCGGGGTGCGCATGACCAGCCACTCCCACGGCGCGGAGATGTAGGCGTGGTCGCTGGTCAGGTCGGTGTGGAAGGTCATCATCCGCCGGTGGTAGTCCACCAGGCTCCACAGCGCCTCCACCGGTTCCCGCAGGAGACCGGGCACCCATTCGGGTATCAGACCGTCCGCGAAGTCGCGGTTGTAGCCGCCGCGGGTGAACAGCCACCCCGACCACGAGACCAGGTAGACGACCCCCGCGACCACCACGGTCTGCACGAACGCCGGGACGGCGTCGATGCCCAGCCACCGCCAGAAGAAGCGGCGCTGGCCGACGCTGCTGCGGGCCCCGTAGTCCCACGCCACCGTGAGCAGGCCGAACGCCGCGACGAAGAAGAGGGCCGACCACTTGGTGCCCACCGCCAGACCGAAGCACAGCCCGGCCGCCAGCCGCCACCAGCGCATTCCCAGCCAGCCCACCGCCGCCAGGTCCCCTCCCGCCTCCGCCAGGCGGGCCAGCCGCTCCCGGGTGCTGTCCCGGTCGATCACCAGGCACGCGAACCCGGCCAGGATCCACAGGGTGAGGAAGATGTCCACCATGGCGATGCGGCTCAGCGTGAAGTGCAGGCCGTCCAGCGCCATGATCAGCCCCGCCGTGCAGCCCAGCAGCACCGAGCGCGTCAGCCGGGTGGCCAGCCGCACCAGGATGAGGACCGAGAGCACCCCGGCCACGGCGGAGGCGAACCGCCAGGCCTCGGGGGTCATGGTCGTGCCGAACGGCAGGAGCGACCACAGCCAGTCGCCCAGGGCGATCATCCACTTGCCCACCGGCGGGTGCACGATGAAGTCGCCCGCGCCGGTGAAGATGTCCTGGTACCCCTGGGCGAGCAGGTCGTCGGCCTCGACGGGCTCCTCGACGGTCTCGTGCTCGTAGCCGAAGTTCCAGAGCCCGTAGGCGTCCTTGGCGTAGTAGGTCTCGTCGAAGTAGATCCGGTCGGGCTGACCGAGGTTGACGAACCTCAGCGCTCCGGCGAACAGCGCGACGGCGAAGGCGCCCAGCCAGCCCAGCCAGCGGGGCGCGGGGTTGGCGGGCAGGAAGCGGGCGCGGATCCGCGCCGACCGCGGCGGGGACGAGGGCTCTGCCCCGGAGAAAGGTGCGGTGGTGGTCATCGGGTGTACGGGGTGGATACTCCCGCCCTCAGGCGGTGGAGGGAGCCCCTGCCTCCTTCTGGGTGGTGTAGCCGTAACCGTCCGCCCGCTGGAGCAGACGCAGGTTCTTCCATGAGGTCTTGACCGGCCCGTGCGGGGTTTGCAGGGTGTGGCTCCCGCTCTCGGTGCCGATGCCACTGCTGTGCACCGCGACACGACCGGTGTGTGTCCCCGCCTGTCCGCCCGACGGCACGGTCGCTCGGGCCAGGTCCCCGGCCCTTACGGGAACGGGGACGACGTACCCGACGCCAGGTGGGACACCGGGCGTCTCCCCTCGCGCGTGTTCCACACCGGCTGCCACGAGAACGCGGCCTCCGTGCTCCGTTTCGTCCCTGTCCCCGGGGGTGACCACTGACCCGTGTTCCAGAGCAGGCCGCTGAGGAAGCACGGCCTGGTGGGTCTTCTCACCTGTGTGAAACGTAGCCAACGGGTCACCTCCCTGGTGTTGGCTGGTGCTGGTAACGGCAGGCCCCCGACCCGGGGGTCGAAAGCCCCGCCTTCAAGCGGGGAACCCGTTACCTCGGCTCGTAGGTTGGGGTCGGAGATGGTTGTCCTTTGCGGACGGACCACGAAACCAGGTTTCGGATGGCGTGATGAGCCAACCGTAGCGCGACAGGACGGGGATCACAGTGGTTGAGGGTGGAGCTGGGACGAGTGGGGGGACGGGGATCCTGACGCTCGCCGGTGTGCCCATCGGGAACGTGGAGGACGCGCCGCCCAGGCTGCTGCGCGCCCTGGAGGGCGCCCGCGTCATCGCGGCCGAGGACACCCGAAGGCTACGCCAGTTCGCCTCCCGTGCGGACGTGCGCCTGGGCGGGGACGCGGGTGCCCGCGTCGTGTCCTACTACGACGCCAACGAGAGCCGCCGTACCGACGAGCTGCTCGGCGACCTGCGCGCGGGGAGCGACGTCCTCGTCGTCACCGACGCCGGGATGCCGGGGGTGTCCGACCCCGGCTACCGGCTGGCCGCCGCCTGCGCCGGGGAGGGCATCCCGGTGACCGCCATCCCGGGGCCGTCCGCCGTCACCACGGCGCTCGTGGTCTCGGGCCTGCCCACCGACCGGTTCTGCTTCGAGGGCTTCCCGCCGCGCAAGGGCCTGTCGGGCTACCTGGCCGACCTGGCGGCCGAGCGCCGCACGATGGTGTTCTTCGAGAGCCCCCACCGCGTCGCCGCCACCTTGGAGGCGATGGCCGCGGCCTTCGGCGCCGACCGCCGCGCAGCCGTGTGCCGGGAGCTGACCAAGACCTACGAGGAGGTGCGCCGGGGCGGCCTCGGGGAGCTGGCGGCCTGGGCCGCCGAGGGCGTGCGGGGCGAGATCTCCCTCGTGGTGGAGGGCGCCCGCCGCGATCCCGGGAAGGTCGGGGACGCCGACCTGGTCGCCGCGGTCTCGGACCTGGAGGAGGAGGGCGTGCGCCGCAAGGAGGCGATCACCCGTGTGGCCAGGGAGTTCGGGGTCCCCAAGCGCAGGGTCTACGACCTGGTGCACGGGATCGTGTCCGCCGACTGACCGAAAACGGCGGGCCCGCTGCGGAACCTTTCCGGTTCTGGAGCGTCTGACCAGGTGAACCAGCCAGACCGTCGATGGGGAACCGTTCATGAGAAGCCACCTCTTCCAGCAGGCCCAGGAGACCAGCCAGCCGGGTATGCACCTCCAGAACCACAAGATGCTCCGGGTGGGCCTCAACGGTGAGTTCTTCGCCAGGCAGGGCGCCATGGTCGCCTACCAGGGCCAGGTCGACTTCTCCTACGAGGGGGCGGGCAGCGTCAGCAAGTTCTTCAAGAAGGCCTTCACCGGCGAGGGGCTGCCGCTGATGAAGGTGTCCGGGCGCGGTGACGTGTTCCTGGCCCGCGACGCCTGGGACGTGCACCTGGTGGACCTGGAGGACGACCACCTCACGGTCAACGGCGACAACGTGCTCGCCTTCGAGGCCGGGCTGAACTGGGACATCCGCCGGGTGGAGGGCGCTGGCATGGCCGCCGGCGGGCTCTTCAACACGGTCTTCAGCGGCCGCGGCAGGGTGGCCATCGCCTGCCACGGCGCCCCGGTGCTGATCAACGTCGACCAGCCGACCTTCGTGGACACCGACTCCGCGGTCGCCTGGTCCAGCTCGCTGAGCACGGGCGTGCGCCGCACGGTCAAGGCGGGCGCGCTCATCGGCCGGGGCAGCGGCGAGGCGCTCCAGCTCTCCTTCGAGGGCCAGGGGTTCGTCCTGGTGCAGGCCTCCGAGGGCGCGCCGGTCGCGGCCCAGACGGCCTGACCCGTCACAGGCGAAGGGCCCGGGGGGAAGCACGTCCCCCCCAGCCCTCCGCCATCC